>NZ_DAISHJ010000014.1:0-80351 GCF_036822615.1 Aggregatilinea sp.
GGGCAGGGTGTCGCGGCGGTGCACGCGCTGGCGGCGGCGCTCGAACGGCAGACCGGGCGCGCGCTGCCCATCAACGTGGACGGCGCGATCGCCGCGCTGCTGATCGATCTCGACCTGCCGCCGGAGATCGCCAACGCCTTTTTCATTATGGCGCGCGTGCCGGGCCTGATCGCCCAGATCCACGAAGAACAGACGCGCGAGCGACCCATGCGCGCCATCCACCCCACCGATCACGGCTACGACGGCCCGCCCCCGCGCGCGCTGGAGTAACTGCGGGCGGCTGCGCCGCGCCGATGCGTTACAAAATGCAGGGCGGGTTAGGAACCCGCCCCCACACAATCCTCGGTAATTTTGCTTGTCTCCCCTCTCCAACCTGGATTGGAGAGGGGCCGGGGGTGAGGTCGCGGTGATCCCTTAAACCGCATTAACCTGCCCGTTTTTGGCTGTCCGCTACCGCCCTTGCTGCTTGGCGAACGCCGCGTCGAACGCCACGGCGGACGGCGTGAAATCGGCCTTGCGCACGAACTCGACCGCCTCCGCTGCGCCGTGCTCGCGGTCCATACCGCTGTCTTCCCACTCTACCGAGAGCGGCCCGGCGTATCCGATCCGGTTCAGCGCGCGGATCAGCCGGTCGATGTCCAGGTCGCCATGCCCCAGCGAGACGAAATCCCACGCGCGCCGCGCGTCGCCAAAGTTCAGGTGACTGCCCAGGATGCTGTTACGTCCATCCAGGTGTACGCGCGAGTCTTTGACGTGGACGTGGAAGATACGGCCCGGGAAGCGTTCGATGAACGCCACCGGATCGAACATCTGCGGGATGAAGTGGCTGGGGTCGAAGTTGAACCCAAACGCCCCATGCCCGCCGACCGCGTCCAGTGCCATGTCCGCCGTCACGATGTCGAACGCGATTTCGGTCGGGTGCACTTCCAGCGCGAACCTGACGCCCTGCGTCTCGAACGCGTCCAGGATCGGCAGCCAGCGATCCGCGAACTCGCGGTAGCCCGCCGCGATCATCGCGTCCGAGGTCGGCGGGAAGCGGTACAGCATATGCCACACCGGGCTGCCTGTGAAGCCCGTCACCACGGATACGCCAAAGCGTTTGGCGGCTTCGGCGGTGCGTTTCATCTCGTCCGCGGCGCGGCGGCGCACGCCTTCGGGATCGCCGTCGCCCCACAACCGGTCCGGCAGAATCTCGCGGTGGCGCGCGTCGATCAGCGCGTCGGCCACGCACTGCCCAACGAGGTGATTGCTGATGGCGAAGCACTTCAGCCCGTAGCGATCCAGCAGGTCGCGCTGTGCCTGGACGTAACCGTCCTCGTTCAGCGCCCGCTCGACGTCGAAGTGATCGCCCGAACAGGCGATTTCGAGGCCGTCATAGCCCCAGCTGGCGGCCTTCTGCGCCAGCGTTTCCAGCGGCAGATCGGCCCATTGGCCGGTGAATAACGTGATCGGTCGAGACATATCTCGCTCCTTGCTGCATTCAGCGAACAGCGGTTAGCCGTTAGCGATTAGCCCATGCAACGATTCAAGCCACGCCACGCCAACCGGAGCCTGCGCAGACCCCCTCACCCCTGGCCCCTCTTCAATCGGATTGGAGAGGGGAAAAGGGGCCGGGGGTTAAGGGGTGAGGTGAACGTGCTCACGCTTATCCCACCCCCTGATAATCACCAAACGCTCTTGCGCTCACTAACAACCAACAACTGAAAACTAAAAACTGTCTTTTACGCATTCAGCCACAGATCGACCGGCTTATCGACCTCCGGCGGGGTATACGGCCACTCGATGCGCCGCCCCTCGCCCGCCGACTGGTACGCCGCGTAGATGATGCGCAGCACTTCCAGGCCGTCCTCGCCGGTTTCCGTGGGTTCTTCCTTGCCCTGCACCACGTTCACGAAATGGCGCATCTCCTGCGGGAAGCCGTGCGTCCATTCCTCCTCGAAGCCAGTGAACGTCCAGCCCATCGTGCTGTCGGCCTTTTCGACCGCGTAGCCATAACCGACCTTGCTGTGCGTCCGTAGGCCCACGCCTTGCACCAGATCCGCGCGCGTGTTGCCCAGCGTGCCGTAGATCTCGCAGCGGTCGTCGATGCCGCCCGTCTTCGCCCAGCTATTTTCGGCCATGGCGATTGCGCCGTTCTCGAACTCGATCACGACGATGCTGTGATCCTCGCCCAGCGTCTTTTCCGAGTGCATGAAGCGCCCCAGCGTCGCCTGCACGCTCTTGACGCGCGGACGGTCCAGGATCCAGCGCGCGAACTCGATGCTGTGGCAGCCCATGTCCAGCAGCACGCCGCCGCCGGAGCGATTCACGTCCCAGAACCAGGGCGAATGCGGACCGTCGTGTTCCTCGCTTTGTTTCACCAGGAACACCTTGCCCAGCGCGCCTTCCTGAATCAGCTTCTTGGCCCGCACGTACTTGGGCGCGAAGCACAGCATCTCGCCGTACACCAGCTTGACGCCCGCCGCATGGACCGCCGCCATCATGCGCTCGCCTTCCGGCAGGCTGCGCGCTAGCGGCTTTTCGCACAGAATGTGTTTGCCCGCCTGCGCCGCCGCCACGACGACTTCTTCGTGCAGGTCGTTGGGGATGCCCACCGTCACCGCGTCGATGTCGTCGCGCTTCAGGATCGCCTCGTAATTATCGTAAGCATCGGGGATGCCGTGCTCGTCCGCGAACTGGCGCGCAACTTCCGTGGTCAGACTCGCCACGGCCACCACATCTGCTTCCGGCACGAGATGCAGGCTGTTCACGTGCAGGTTCGAGATGAAGCCGCTCCCGATGACGCCGATACGAACCTTATCCATTGTTGAATCTCCTTAGCTCGCAAAAAATTCTCTATCGTGCGTTTACTGCCGCAAGCTGGTCTGCCGCCCATAGATGGAAATCAGCGCCAGCAGAATGATGCCCACGATGATGAGTTGGTACGCCTCGTCCAGCTCCATCGCGCGCAGCAGGCTGTCGATCAGCGTCAGCACCAGCGCGCCGGACATCGTGCCCCAATAGCTGCCCATGCCGCCCGACAGCAGCGTGCCGCCGACCACCACCGCCGCGATGGACGGGAACAGGTAGCTGTTGCCCAACTGCAAAAACACCGTCTGCGAAAAACCGAGCAGGATGAACCCGCCGAAGCCCGCCAGAAGCCCGCTGAGCATGTATGTCGCCACCACGATGAACTGCACGCGCACGCCCGAAAGCCGCGCCGCCGTGCGGTTCGTGCCGATGGCGAACAGGTACTTGCCGTACGTGGTCCGGTTGAGCACCAGCCACATCGCCACGCCCAGCGCCAGCCAGATGAAGATCACGCCGGGGATGCCCAGCACCAGCGGGCTGGCGATCCATTTCGCCATCAGGCGCGGAGTCGCCCCCAGCATCTCGCCCTGCGTGACGACCAGTACCGTACCCTGCACTACGCCTGTCATGCCCAGTGTCATCACCAGCGGCGGGATGCGCAGCAGCGACACCCCCAGCCCGTTCAGCAGGCCGATCAGCAGACCGGAGCCGCACGCCAGCAGCAGTCCCAGCGGGATCAAGTTATTGTCGCCGTCCGTGAAGCGGAACGTGAGCATCGCGCCCAGCGTGACCACCGCGCCCACGGAGAGATCGATGCCCTCGCCGCCGCTGATGATCACCAGCGTCTGCCCCGCCGCGATGATGCCCAGGAACGCCGCCAGCCGCACGATGTTCGTCGCCTGGTCCAGGTTGACGAAGTTCGGCTTAACCAGCCCGCCCGCGAAGAACAGCACCACCGCGAGCAGCAGCGCGATCAGCGGGGGATTCAACGTGCGTCGCACGCGTAGAATACGGTCGCTGCTGGCGTTCATTTGTTCACCACCCGCCGTATCAAACCGACCAGCCCCGGCCCCGCCAGCGCCGCGATGATGATCAGCGCGTTCACCAGCGTTTGGGACCACGTCGGCACGTCGGCAAAAAAGATCACGTTGCGAATGACGCGCAGGATCATCACGCCGATGATGGCTCCGGCGATGCCGCCTTTGCCGCCGCTCAGGCGCGTCCCGCCCAGCACCACCGCCACGATCGAGTCGAGCGTCATGTTATCACCGATGTTCGCCTGCCCGGACCCGGTCGAGAACGTCAGTGCGGACGCGGCCAGCCCCGCAAACACCCCGGCCCAGATGTACGTCGTCAGCCGGATGATCTTGACCGGCACGCCGGTCGTATAGGCCGCCTTGTCGTTGCTGCCCGTCGCAAACAGGAACTGCGCGTAGCGCGTCGAGCGCAGCAGCATCCAGACCAGAATCAGGATGCCGATCACGTAAAAGGCCAGCGGGATGCCGTTGGGCGTGCCCGCATAGAAGCGGCGCAGCTCGGTCGGGATCTGCCCGCCGGGACGCGGCAGCAGCACCAGCGCGACGCCGGAGAAAATGAAGCTGGTCGCGTAGGTCGTGACGATCGGCTGGAGCCGCAGCACGGCCACCATCACGCCGTTCAGCGTGCCCGCCAGCGCCCCGACCCCACACGCCGCCAGCACCGCCAGCACGATATCGGTACTGCTCGACTCGGCGTCGATCAACTTGACCAGCACCGCGACGAGCATCGACACCATCGTGCCGACCGACAGATCGATCCCGCCCCCGATGATCACCACCGACTGTCCCACCGCCAGCACGATCAGCGGCAGCAGCGTGCGCATCGAGTTGTTCAGAATCCGCAGCTCGAACAGGTTATCCTGCAGCGAATAGTTCACGCTCAGCAGGATCGCCAGCAGGAGCAGTGAAAACAAATAGGTGTTGCGCGCGAAGAAATAGCGCGCTCTAGTGTTTACCATGACCCGTCCCCAGACTGGCCGCCACCAAATTCGAGCGCGTCAAACGGTCGCCGCTGAGTTCGTCGCGCACCAGCCCATCTTGCAGAACCAGCACGCGGTTGCACAGGCCCAGCAGCTCGTCGTCGTCGCTGCTGTAGAACAGGATCGCCGTACCCTGCTGCGTGAGCTGCTTCAGCAGGGCGTAAAACTCGCCCTTCGCGCCCACGTCCACGCCCTTGGTGGGATCGTTAAGCAGCAGCAGCTTCGGTTCGCGCAGCAGCCACTTGCCGATCACGACCTTCTGTGCGTTGCCGCCGCTCAGGCTGCTGGCGGGCGCGTCCAGCGTCGAATACACCAGCGAGAGATCCTCCGCCGCGCTCGACGCCGCGCCGCGTGCCGCCTGTACGTCGTGAATGAGTCCGAAGCGCCGCCACGACGGCAGCAGGAAGTTTTCGAGGATCGAGCGCGACAGCATCAGCCCTTCCGAGCCGCGATCGCCGGGCACGAACGCTACCTCGCTGCGCATCGCGTCGCGCGGGTGGCGGAAGCGGATCCTGCGCCCGGCCAGCGTCACCGTGCCGGTATAGGGCAGCGCGCCGAACAGCGCCAGCAGCAGATCCGTCTGCCCCTGACCTTGCAGCCCGCCCAGCCCCAACAACTCGCCGTCGCGCAGCGTCAGATCGACCCCGCGCACCCGTCCCGCGTGCAGCCCGCTCACCTCCAGCCTGACCGGTGCGGACACCTCGACCGGCGTCATGCGGATGTCGCCCGGCGACGATGCGCCCTCGATCATCATCTGCACGATCTCGCCCTCGCTGGTCGCGCCGATGTCCACTGTGCCGACTGTCTGCCCGTTGCGCATAACCGTTACGCGATCCGCCACACGGAAGATCTCCTCCATGCGGTGCGTGATCAGCACGATCGCCATGCCGTCCCGCTTCCACTCGCCGATCAGGTCGAACAGGCGATCCACCTGCGCGCTGTCCAGGCTGGCCGTCGCTTCGTCGAAGATCACGAGGCGCGGCTGGTTGCTGATCGCCTTCAGGATTTCCACGATCTGCCGCTCGTCGGGCGGCAGCGTATTGACGAACGTATCCGGCTGCAGCCGGGGCGATACCGTGCCCTCGAACAGCGCCAGCAGATCGCGCGTGCGCCGCCGTATCTCGCCCCCACGCACGCCCAGGCCCGCCCGCAGCGGTTCGTGCGACAGCCAGATGTTTTCGGCCACGGTCATATCGGGCACGAGGCTCAGTTCCTGGTACACCGCCGTGATGCCGAGTTTTTTGGCTGCTTGCGGGCTGGCAAAGTGCACTTCCTTGCCATCGAGGAGGAGCTGCCCCTCATTAGGGGCAGCCACTCCCGTGATGACCTTGCTGAGCGTACTCTTGCCGCTGCCATTCGCGCCGACAAGCGTGACGACCTCACCGGAGGTGATGCTCAGGCTCCCGTCGCGGACGGCGATCACGCCGCCGTAGCGTTTGACAATGTGGTTGGCAAAGAGTGTCAGCGCCATGCGATTACTCCATGAAGGCGGCAGCCTGTTCCTGGGTGATGAAGCCGTCCAGGGTGTAGGACGCCGGGAAGCCGCCGTACTGCGCGTAGTAACTGGCGAAGTCTTCCGCCGTCACCGCGTAGGGGATCGGCACGTACAGCGAGTTGCCGAACGGCCCCGCCAACTGCGCCGCATCCACTGTGCCGCCGCAGAGCTGTTCCATCGCCACGCGCACGCCGTCCGCGCCCACGCCCGGCGGATTCACCACGCCGATCGAGCGGAAGTCCGGCTGCTCGGCCAGCACTTCGTTCCAGAGCTGCAGGTAGCCGCTGCGCGCCTCACCGCTGACCACCGGCCATACGTCCGGGTTGGCCGTACGGACCGCCGTCAGCACGCCGAACGCCATGCCGTCCTGCGTCCACACGCCGTCGATGTTGGGCAGGCTCGCCAGGAAGTCGCTCATGACCTGCTGGCCCGTCGCCTGATCCCAGCCGCCGCTCTCACGCCCGACGATGTTGATGCCGGGGTACTGGTCGAAGATCTCCATCGCGCCGGACATGCGCGCTTCGTTCGCCGGATGGCCCACGAAGCCCTCGATCAGCACGATGTCGCCTTCACCGCCGAGTTCCCGCACCAGCCAGCGCGCGCTGATCCGCGCCCATTCCGTCTGGTCGATCACCACATTGGTCACGCCCTGCGCGCCGATCTCCTGGTCCACCGCGATCACCACGATGCCCTGTGCTGCCGCGTCTTCCAGGTCGAAGTTCAGCGCCGACTGGTCGCCGGGGTTGATAATGATCGCGTCCACGCCGCGATTCACGAGGTTCTGGATCTGCTGCTGCTGGCCCGCCACATCCGTGTCGGCGCTTTCGACCACCAGCTCGACCTCGATCCCCGCCGCGTTATATTCCGCGACCACCCCCTCGATGTTCTGGATCATCTGCGTGCGCCACTCGCTTCCGACGAAGCTGTTCGACACGCCGATCGTGAATGGCCCGGAACACATTCCGGCCAGTTCGGCCAGCCGCGTGCCGGACGAGAAAGTCGAGCTGCTGATCACCGGGCCGTCATCGTCCGCCATGAACGCCGACGCCTGTTCCTGGGTGATGAAGCCGTCCAGGGTGTAGCTGGCCGGGAAGCCGCCGTACTGCGCGTAGTAACTGGCGAAATCTTCCGCCGTCACCGCGTAGGGGATCGGCACGTACAGCGAGTTGCCGAACGGCCCCGCCAACTGCGCCGCATCCACTGTGCCGCCGCAGAGCTGTTCCATCGCCACGCGCACGCCGTCCGCGCCCACGCCCGGCGGATTCACCACGCCGATCGAGCGGAAGTCCGGCTGCTCGGCCAGCACTTCGTTCCAGAGCTGCAGGTAGCCGCTGCGCGCCTCACCGCTGACCACCGGCCATACGTCCGGGTTGGCCGTACGGACCGCCGTCAGCACGCCGAACGCCATGCCGTCCTGCGTCCACACGCCGTCGATGTTGGGCAGGCTCGCCAGGAAGTCGCTCATGACCTGCTGGCCCGTCGCCTGATCCCAGCCGCCGCTCTCACGCCCGACGATGTTGATGCCGGGGTACTGGTCGAAGATCTCCATCGCGCCGGACATGCGCGCTTCGTTCGCCGGATGGCCCACGAAGCCCTCGATCAGCACGATGTCGCCTTCACCGCCGAGTTCCCGCACCAGCCAGCGCGCGCTGATCCGCGCCCATTCCGTCTGGTCGATCACCACATTGGTCACGCCCTGCGCGCCGATCTCCTGGTCCACCGCGATCACCACGATGCCCTGTGCTGCCGCGTCTTCCAGGTCGAAGTTCAGCGCCGACTGGTCGCCGGGGTTGATAATGATCGCGTCCACGCCGCGATTCACGAGGTTCTGGATCTGCTGCTGCTGGCCCGCCACATCCGTGTCGGCGCTTTCGACCACCAGCTCGACCTCGATCCCCGCCGCGTTATATTCCGCGACCACCCCCTCGATGTTCTGAATCATCTGCGTGCGCCATTCGCTTCCGACGAAGCTGTTCGACACGCCGATCGTGAATGGCCCCGTGCAGCTTGGCTGCGCGGCGGCGCTGTCAATGCCGCTAAACGTGAATACGGTGGAAAGGAGTAGGACTAATGCGAGCAAGAGGTGTAATTTACGCATGATTCGTTCTCCTAAATAGTTATCGGTGTTAAGTGGGGAACATTCCAGGCAGTTCGCCGTGATTACTTCCCGAATAGAACCTCCTTCGTGGCTGCTAAAGTTTGCCGACAAAGATATGTTCAATCGCCAGTGCGACCGCGCCGATGACTCCGGCGTCTTCGCCCATAGGGGAGTAGTCGATCCGCAGGTGTTGGGTTGAAAGTGGCAGCGAGCGCGACAGGATGCCGCGCCGGATCGTCGAAAGAAACTGCGTCCCGATGTTGGCGACGCCGCCGCCGATGAGGATCAGGCTGGGGTTAAAAAAGTTCACGACACCGGCCAGCACTTCACCGATCAGCGTGCCGCTGGTTTTAATAAGTTCCATGGCGACCTTGTCGCCCGCGTGCGCCGCCATGCCGATGTGCTCCGCCGTCAGCGACGTCACCCCGGCGGCCAGATATTCGGCCAGGATCGGGCTGCGACCGCTCTGCGCGGCCTGCATCGCCTGCCGTGCCAGGGCGCTGCCGGAGGCCATCGCCTCGACGCAGCCGACGTTGCCGCAGTGACAGATCGGGCCGTTGCGGTCAGCCTGGATGTGCCCGATGTCGCCCGCGCAGCCGTTGCTGCCGCGATAAATCCCGCCGTCCACGATGATCCCCGCGCCGATGCCCGTGCCCACCTTCACGAAGATGAAGTTATCGACGCCTTTGCCCACGCCGGAGCGCAGCTCGCCCAGCGCCATCACGTTGACGTCGTTATCGACCACCACCGTCGCCAGCGGAAACGTCTCTTGAATCTTGGTGCGGATTGGGTAACGTTCCCAACCGGGCATGATCGGCGGCATACTCAGCACGCCGTTGAGGAAATCGACCGGGCCGGGCACGCCGATGCCGATCGAGCGCACCTTGTCGTTGGGGATTTTCGCCTGCTGGATCAGGTCCTGCATGATGGTCGCCACGCGGTCCAACACCGGATCCGGCCCCTGCTTCACGTCGATAGGTTCCCGGTGACGCAGCAGAAGCTCGCCGCGAAAATCGGCCAGGGCGATGTCTACGCTCGTCGCGCCCATATCCACGCCGATCACGTATGCGAAGCTGGCGTTGAAGTCGAGGATGCGCGCCGGGCGTCCGCCGGTTGATTCGGCGTCTGCGATTTCTCGAATGATGGTGCGGTCGATCAGGTCTTTCACGAGGCCGGTGATCGTCGCGCGGGAATAACCGAGCTGCCGGGCGAGGTCGCTGCGCGACAGGCCGCCCGTCGAGCGCATCAAGTCCACGACTTTATACTGCTGCAGGGGCAGCGTGAGGCTGTTGCGATAGAAAGTGAGTGCGGACAGCGGATCGTGATGGTTCATAAGGTTACAAGTTTTAAGGCGGACCAAACAACTCTAAGCGAACTTATTTTTAAGAATACGTTGGTTTGAATGTAATTTAGCATACTTTGTTCACTTTTTGTAAAAAGATTCCGTTGACTTAGAGTTGTCAGCGTCAATAATCCGCACTGGCGCAAGACCGCCGATCAGCGTAGACTTCTCACTACCGCACGACAATCGGGGTGTTTTCCGCACTGATAGGCGAAAGCACCGTCCTTCTTTATCCATATAATAAGGCTCTGACCGTAGGGTCATTTTGCCAGCCGGCCAATGGTAGTACGTTAGTCACGAAACCGACGGCACGGCTGCAAATGGCGATACAATACAATATCGACAATAGTATTTAATTCTTCCTTTATTCCGCCGACTATAACGCGAGCGGGTTGAAAGATGCGCTCAATCGGCTTGCCAACTCGACCATGAGCGGCATGAAGCGGGGGACTCAGATGTTGAAGCGATCTTATGGTTTCATGATACTCGTTGTTTGCGCGCTTGTTCTTGGCCTTGCGTCCGGGCCACAGTTTTTGAACAACGCAGCGCAGCCCGTATCAGCAGCGGCCAGCGATGCCGGCCAGCGTATCGCCACCAACGAGGCGGCACGCGATGCCTATGGGGTGCTCCCACTCGCTTTTGAGCCGAACGTCGGGCAGGTAGGCGCAGACGCCGAATTCATCGCGTCTGGCGCGGGCTACAGCCTCGCCCTTTCCGGCGGCCAGAGCGTGTTGGTGCTCCAGCAGGCAGCCGGAGCCGATCCGGCAGTGGTCACGATGCGGCTGGTGAATGGCAGCGCCGACGCGCAGGCTTCCGCGGAAGCCCTGCTGCCGGGCGTCAGCCACTACTTCATCGGCAGCGATCCGGCGCAGTGGTATACGGACATCGCACACTACGGTCAGGTCCGCTATACCGGCGTCTATCCCGGCATCGACCTGCTCTACTACGGCAACCAGCGCCAGCTCCAGTATGACTTTATCGTCGCGCCGGGAGCGTCGCCCGACGCCATCCGACTCGGCTTCGACGGCATCACAGGGCTGCACCTGGACGCAAACGGCGATCTCGTGCTGCAAGTGGGCAGCGGGGTCTTGAGACACAAAGCCCCATACACCTACCAGAACCTGAACGGCAAACGGATCTCAGTGGAGAGCCGTTTTGTGCTGTTAAGCGATGGTGAAGTCGGCCTTGTTGTGGGCGAATACGACCACACCCAGCCGCTGATCATCGACCCGACCCTGGTCTACAGCACCTACCTGGGCGGCTCGCTGAACGACAGCGCGCGCAGTATTGCCGTCGATGGCACGGGCGCAGCCTACATCACCGGCTACACCACCAGCACGAACTTCCCCGGCGCGTCCGGTACGCCGCCCGCGGGTCAGAACATTTTCGTGACGAAGCTCGACCCGGCGGGCGCACTCGTGTACACCACCATCATCGGCGGTACAAGCAACGACACTGGGACGAGTATTGACGTCGATGCCGCGGGCAACGCGTACGTCGCGGGCTACACCAGCTCGACCGACTTCCCCAACACGGGCGCCTATCAGGCTGCGTCGGGCGGCGGCAGAGATGCGATCTTCGTCCGCCTCAGCGCGGCGGGCGTGCTGAACTACGGCACGTACCTCGGTGGCGCGGGCACGGATGAAGCCGCCGACATCGCCTATGACGGAACGGCAGCGTACCTTGTCGGTACGACGACCTCGACGTCTTTCGCAGGCCAGACCCGCGCATCCGCCACGCCGAGCGATGCATATGTGGTGCGGATCGCTCCTGGCAGCGCCCCCACGTATGTCACGATCCTGGGCGGCACGGATCAGGAAATCGGGTTTGGCATCGCCGTGGATGGCGCAGGCAGCGCCTACGTCACCGGCTCGACGCTCTCTTCGAACTTCCCCACCACCATTGCGGGCAACGCCTCGCATGGCGATTTTGACGTCTTCATCACCAAGCTCGATGCCGCCGGTACGTGGACCGGCGCGGGAGCGTACAGCCGCCTCTGGGGTGGCAGTCAGGCCGATGACGGCTTCGGCATCGCCGTTGACGCGTCGGGCAGCGCCTACGTCGTCGGTACGACGATCTCGAGCGATGCTTACTCGTCGGGCGCGCTGACCTACGACACGACGCTAGCCGGGTCGAGCGATGCCTTCCTGCTCAAGCTCAATGCTAGCGGCAGCACGGTCCTTTACAACACCTATCTCGGCGGCGTCTCGGGCGACATGGCCGAAGATGTCGCCGTCGATACGCTGGGCAACGCCTACATCGTTGGTATGACCAACACGCTCGGCTCCACGCCCAGCTTCCCGCAGAAGAATCCGCTGGTGCTGTCGCCCAACGTACAGCGCGGCGCGGATGACGCCTTCGTCACCAAGATCGATACGACCCTGGGCGGCACGCAGTCGCTGGCCGAAAGCACGACCTACGGCGGCGCGGGTGCCGATCACGGCTACGGGATCGATGTCGATGCCAGCGGCAACATGTACATCGCGGGCGAGACCTCCTCCACGCTGATCGACCTGCTGGCCCCCGCCGATGGCAGCGCGACGCCGCCGGAAGGTTTCGTCGCCAAGTTGAGCGTGCCGCGGCAGGTGATCATCACCCGCACGTCAGGCTCGGTGG
Source organism: Aggregatilinea sp. (assembly GCF_036822615.1). Lineage (NCBI taxonomy): Bacteria > Bacillati > Chloroflexota > Anaerolineae > Aggregatilineales > Aggregatilineaceae > Aggregatilinea > Aggregatilinea sp. The sequence goes on from NZ_DAISHJ010000014.1 coordinate 12,359, forward strand.
ATGTGCGTGAAGCCACGCCTTCGACCAGTCTCGACCAGGACACCTATGTCGTAACCCTCAGTGCCCGGCCCGCCTCGGACGTGGTCATTGACCTGTCCACCGGGACGCAGCTTGAAATCAGTACGAACGGCTCAACGTTCGGCACCACCGCGACCGTAACCCTGACTTCCTCCAACTGGAGTTCAGGCGCGCAGGTGTGGGTGCGCGCCGTGGACGATGCGGCGATCGAAGGTCCGCACACGTCCACCATCACGCACACCATCAACGCGGCGGCCACGGACGACAGCTACGACGCGGCGACCTTCCAGGTAGACGCGCAGCCGCCGGTTGCGGGCCCGCTGGACCTGACCGTTTCGATCACCGACAACGATCTGGCCGCGGTCATCATCAACCCGACCAATCCGACGGTCGCTGAGCCGAACGGCTCGCAGAACGTCACCGTCACGCTGGGCAGCCAGCCCGCTGCTGGCACGGATGTCACCGTAACCTTCACGGCCCCGGTGAGCAATCCGGCCTGCGAAGTCACCGCACCCGGCACCGCCGTGCTCGACAGCACGAACTGGAACACCGGCGCGAGCATCACCGTGACGGCCATCGACGACAGCGCGATCAACCCGAACGGGTTCCGTGACTGCCTGCTGACTACCTCGCTGACCAGCGCCGACCCGAACTACTCAAGCATCGATCCCGACGACGTAACGGTCACCGTCACCGACAATGACGGCCCCGGCATCGACGTGCTGCCCACCACGGTCAGCGTGATCGAGCCGAACGAAACCGCGACCTTCATCATCCGTCTGCGCAGCCAGCCTGCCGCCAACGTGACCGTGCCGCTGACCACTGACCCGACCAGCGCCTGCTCGGTCAGCCCGGCATCCGCCGTGATCTCGAGCACCGGCACCGCGTGGCAGACCGGCGTCTCCGTCACGGTAACCGCCGTCGATGACAACAGTGTCAACACCCCGGATCGCACCTGTACCGTCATCACGGGTGATCCGGCCAGCCCCGACGTGAACTATAACGCCCTCGTGGCGGCGGATGTCGCTGACGTGACTGTGACCGTAGTCGATAACGACACGGCGGGCATCGTCGTCAGCCCCACCAGCATCACGGTGAGCGAATCGGGCACGTCCAGCAGCTTCACCGTCTCACTGACCAGTCGGCCCACCAATCCGGTGACGGTCCCGCTGTCCACCAGCAATACCCAGTGCGCCGCGCCGACCGAGGTGATCATCCCGGCGGCGAGCTGGCAGGCGGGCGTCGGCGTCACGGTCACCGCCGTCAATGACGACATCGACGATGGCGATCAGCCCTGCACGGTCATCACCGGCGATCCGACCAGCACCGATCCGGACTACGCCGATCCCGCGCTCAACCCGGATGACGTGGACGTGACCGTCGAAGACGACGACACGTCTGGCTTCACCGCCTATCCGCCCACCGTCACCGTGGACGAGCCGAACGGCAGCGCGTCCTTCAATATCCAGCTCAACACGGAGCCGACCGCCGACGTAACGGTCAGCTTCTCCTCGACCGATACCACCGCCTGCACGGTCAGTCCCTCGACGGCAACGTTCACCGCTGCCGACTGGGACACGCCGCAGTCGATCACCGTGACCGCCGTTGACGACGACGCGGTGAACGATCCGGCCCGCACGTGCACCGTGGCGATCGATCCCGACACGACCACGGCGGACGCCACCTACAACGGTCTGGACCCGGACGACATCACCGTGACGGTGACCGACGACGACCAGCCGGGCTTCACCGTAAGCCCCACGGCGATCTTCCTCGTGGAATCGGGCAGCGGCTCGACCGATGACTTCACGGTCCGCCTCAACAGCCAGCCCTCGGTGGATGTCACGATCGCTGTGACCCCGTCCGACACGAGCATCTGCACCATCAGCGCCGCGTCGCTGACCTTCACGAACGCGACCTGGGATACGCCGCAGATCGTCACCGTGACCGCCGTCGATGACGCCGCGGTAAACGGTGCGCCGCGCGTGTGCCAGGTAGTTCTCGATCCGCCCACCCTGCCGACCGATCCCGCTTACGAATCGCTCGATCCGGAAGACGTGACCGTCACCGTGACCGACGACGAAGCGGCGAGCGTCACCTTGAGCCGCACCACGCTCACCGTGACCGAAGGCCAGCCGGGTGCGCCGTTCACCGTGCGCCTGAACACGCAGCCGACCGGCGACGTGACCATCAGCCTCGCGCCGGTGGGCAGCGACTGCACGGTGAGCACGAACACGCTCACCTTCACCGACACGACCTGGAACGTGGCCCAGTCTGTGACCGTAACCGCAGTGGACGACTCGTCCATCGAGCCGACCGAAACCTGCATGATTACGACCACGGCAGCCAGCACCCTTGACACGACCTACAACGGCATCGCCGTGCCGGACGTGACGGTCACCGTGCTCGACAACGACACGCCGGGCATCATCCTGCCCTCCGCGCTGACGATTGCCGAGCCGAACCTGGGCGGCAGCTTCAACGTTCATCTGGCGACCCAGCCCACCAACACCGTCACCCTGGCGATGCACTCGTCCGATACGACGATCTGCACCGTCCCGGCCACGGTCACCATCCCCGTGGGAAGCTGGCAGACCGGCGTCCTGGTCCCGGTGACCCCGGTGGACGACTCGCTGATCAACTCGCCCGCGCGGACCTGTACCGTCATCACGGACGGCGCAACCAGCCCGGACGGCAACTACAACAATATCCCCGGCAGCGAAATCGGTGACGTGACGGTAACCGTCACGGACAACGACAGCGCCGGTGTGACGCTGAACAAGACCGACCTGACCGTGGTCGAGCCGACCGGCTCCACGACCTTCACCGTCGTGCTGACCAGCCGCCCGACCGCCGATGTGAGCTTCAACATCTCGACGGGCGCTGACTGCACCGCGAGCCTGTCCACGCTCACCATCGCGCCCGCGTCCTGGAACACGCCCCAGACGGTGACGATCCAGGCCGTGAACGACAGCATCATCAATGCGGGCGGCCAGCGCACCTGTACCGTAACGACCTCGACCACCACCAGCACGGACGGCAACTTCAACAGCCTGCCGGTGAGCGATGTCACGGTGCACGTCATCGACGACGACGTGGCGACGATCAACGTTCAGCCCGCGTCCGTCACGGTCAGCGAACCCGCCAACACCACCACCTTCACCGTCACCCTCGGCAGCCAGCCGATCGGCGCGGTGAGCGTAGGCATCACGTCGTCCGACACCACCGCCTGCACCGTCAGCCCGGCCAACGTCAGCCTCGACGACACGACCTGGCAGACCGGCGCGCAGGTCACGGTGACGGCAGTCGATAACAACATCCTGGATAACCCGGCGCGCACCTGCACCATTCAGACCGCCGCCGCCACCAGCACCGACACGAATTTCGCGGGCATCGATCCTATCGATGTCGCCGTGACGGTGCTCGACAACGAAGCCGCCTCGGTGATCATCCCGATCACCGAACTGACCATCAGCGAGCCGAACGGCTCCGCCACGTTCACCATCCAGTTGGGCAGCCAGCCGACTGCGCCCGTCACCATCGCGCTCAGCCGCTCGGACTCGTCCGAGTGCTCGCTCGGCCCGATCGGCGTGCCCACGACCTCCATCACCATCCAGCCCGCCGAATGGACGGGCAAGACGGTGTTAGTCCGCGCTGAAGACGACGTGCTGATCGACGGGCCGCAAACCTGTACCGTCATGACCGGCACGACCACCAGCACCGACGTGGCCTACAACGGCCTGACCGTGGATAACGTCGTGGTCACGTTGAACGACAACGACGCCGCCGGGCTGGCCGCCAACGCGACGACCCTGGGCGTCATGGAACCCAACGGCTCGACGCAGTTCTACATCCAGCCGCTGACCCAGCTCACCGAAGACGTAACGGTCCCGCTCGAAACGGACGATCCGACGGTCTGTACCGTCAGCCCGACCGACGTGGTGATCCCGGCCTCGGCGTGGGCCTCCGGTGTACCGGTCACCGTCACCGCCGTGGACGACGAAATCCTGAACGCGGGCGGCACCCGGACCTGCGTGGTTCGTTCGGCTGGCCCCTCGACCAGCCCTGACACGAACTACGAAGGGCTGACGATCGGCGACATCACCGTGACGGTGTACGACAACGACCTCGCGCAAGTGATCGTCGATCCGACCGATATCATCGTCTTCGAGCCGAACTCGACCAACACCTTCACCGTCCGGCTGGCGAGCCTGCCCACGGGCAACGTCTCGATCCCGCTGTCGACCAGTCCGGCATCAGGCACCTGCACCATCTCGGCCACCAGCATCGAGCTGAACCCGACGAACTGGCAGACGGGCCAGACGGTCACTGTGACCGCCGTGGACAATGCCACGACCGACGCGGGCGGCCAGCGGCTCTGCACAGTTGCGACCGGCGATCCGTCCGGCGAAGACGCGAACTACGCGGCGCTCGGCGCAGGCGATGTGGATGACGTGGCGGTTACGGTCATCGACAACGAAACGCCGCAGGTCGTCGTGAGCCGCAGCACGGTCACGATGAGCGAGAACAACGCGACCGCGACCTTCACCATCCGGCTGACGAACACCCCCACCGCCAACGTGACGGTTGGACTGAGTTCGTCCGATACCTCAAGCTGCACCGTGTCGCCCTCGACCGTGACGCTCACCCCGACCGATTGGGACGGGTCCGGCGCGGCCTCCCTGGTGACGATTACCTCGGTGGATAACTCCATCGACGATCAGCCCAACCGGAGCTGCACCATCATCACCGGCAACACGAGCAGCACCGACTCGAACTACTCGAACAAGGTCGTGGGCGACGTCACCGTGACCCTGACCGATGACGATGTGGCCGCGTTCGTTGTGGCGCCGACCACCATCAACATCAACGAAGGCAGCCCGGACACGACCTTCACCGTCGCGTTGGGCAGCCGCCCGACCGCCGACGTCCAGGTGACCGCAACCTCGCCCGATCCGACGCTGTGCAGCGTCAGCCCGGCGAGCACGATCATCACGCCCGCGAGCTGGCAGACTGCCGCCACCTTCACCGTCACCGTGCCCGATAACAGTACGTTCGACGGCACGCGGCACTGCCTCATCGACGTGGCGCGCACCAGCATCGACCCGGTTTACAACACCCTGGCGATCTCCGACGTGCTGGTGATCGTCAGCGACGACGAAACCGCCGACATCCTGGTAGCTCCCACGTCGCTGTCGCTCTCCGAGCCGTCCGAGAGCGGGACGTTCACCATCAGCCTGACCAGCCAGCCGACCGCCGGTGTGACCATCAACATGTTCTCGATGGACACCACCGAGTGCACCGTCTCGCCGAGCGCAGTCACGCTCGACGACACGACCTGGACCGGCCAGTCCGTGACCGTCACCGCCGTCGATGACTCGCTCGTGGATGGTCCGCAGACCTGCACCATCCAGCTTCAGAGCGCGATCAGCACCGATCCGAACTACAACGGCGACAACCCGCCGCAGGTCAGCGCGACCATCGCCGACGACGACGCGGCAGGTATCACCGTCAGCGCGCCCACTCCTGCAACTGTGAGCGAGTCGGGTACGCAGGCGACCTTCACCATCGCCCTGACCAGCCAGCCGACGGCGTTCGTCAACATCGCCGTGACTTCCTCGACGCCCGACGAATGTACGGTCGTCAGCACCAGCCCGGCCCACCTCGACGCGACCAACTGGCAGACCGGCATCACCATCACGGTGCGCGGCGCCAATGACACCGAAGTGGACGGCACGCAGACCTGTACCATCACGACGGGAGACGCGGTCAGTACCGACACGGTCTACAACGGCATGACGGTCGCTGACGTGACGCTCAGCGTCACTGACAATGACACGGCGGGCGTTGTGGTCGATCCGACGACCCTGACGATCGATGAAGGCAGCACGGGATCGTTCAACATGCGCCTGACCGCGCAGCCGACCCAGCCGGTGACCATCGCCCTGGCGACCTCTAACAGCCAGTGCGCGCTGGACACGGGTGTGTCCTCCGTCACGCTGACCGGCACCAACTGGATGACCGGCGTCTTCGTCAACGTCAACGGCGTCAGCGATGGCGTGGTGGACGGCAACCAGACCTGTACCGTCACGACCGGAACGGTCGTCAGCGGCGATCCGAACTTCAGCGGCAACCCCGCCGATGTGGTGGTCACCGTTAACGACACGGACACGAGCGGCACGCCCGGCACCATCACCCCCGCGCCCGCCAGCCTGACGATCACCGAAGGCGGCAGCGCCAGCTTCAACTTGGTCATCGGCAGCGCGCCCACCGCCAACGTCACCGTCCCGCTGGGCCTGACCGGCGATCCGGCCTGCTCGCTGGGCGGCGTCACCTCGGTGCAGTTTACGCCGAGCGGCGCGACCAACCTGCCGGTTACGGTTCAGGTCGCAGACGACTTCATCTCGAACCCCGGCGGACGGACGTGCAGCGTTGTCGTTGGCGCGACAACCAGCACCGATCCTACTTATAACGGAGTCAACCCGGCGGACGTAACCGTGACGATCAACGACAACGAAGTGCCAGGCGGCACGGACGTACAGATTGATAAGACGGCGAGCACTGCCACTGCCGATCCGGGCAACCCGGTGACGTACACCATCGTCGTGACCAACAACGGACCTTCCGACGCGACCAACGTCACCGTGAGCGACGTGCTGCCCGCAGGCGTGACCTACACGAGCAGCACCGCCACCACCGGCACCTACAACTCCGGCACGGGCGCATGGCCGATCGGTGGCCTGACGGCGGGCAGCAGCGCGACGCTCACCATCCAGACGTCGGTTGCAACCGGTGCCTCGGGGACCATCACCAATACGGCGTCGGTCACGCTCACCGAAACCGATACGAACACGGCCAACAACTCCGACACGGCGGCCTTTGCGACCAGTGGCGGCAGCACCACGCTGACCATCACCAAGCAGGGCATCGACGTGAACGGCGACATCCTGGAAGAAGGCGACACCGTCGCCTGGATCATCTGCGTCACCAACGCCTCGGCGTCTACGGTGAGCGGCGCGGTCGTCACCGACACGATCGACACGTCCGTGCTCAACGCACCGGCGACGCTCTACACCGGCGTCCTGTCGGCGTGCCCCTCGACGGCCACGACGACCGGGCTGACGTCCCAGACGAATACTATGGGCGCGAACCTCACCGTTACGCTGCCCGACATCCCCGCCGGACAGGTCGGCGTGTTGTACTTCGAATCCGTCGTCCCACCGGGCATCACCGCCATCCCGACCACCGGCTACGCGGGCCTCGGCTTCGGCATGGTCCTGCCGCTGCTGGGCCTGGGTGGCCTCAACCGCCGCCGCGCGCGCCGCTGGCTGAGCCTGCTGATCGTGCTGGCGCTGTTCGGTGGCCTGCTTCTGGCCCCGGATGGTAAGCTGTTCGCGCAGGGTGGCGAAGAGGGCAGCGACCCCACCGCCACCCCCGAGCTGCCGTTCACCGAGCCGACAGCCCAACCACCAGCAGCGGAGCCAACCGCCCTGCCCCCGGCGGAAGAACCTCCGGCAGAACAGCCGCCCGCGGACGAACCGCCTGCGGAAGAATCCCCGGCTGCCGTTTCCACGGAAATGGCGACCGAAGCGGTAGACGAGCCGCTGGTCACCGAGGAGCCAACCCTCGAAACCGCGACGAGCAGCCCGACGCCGGTGCCTGTCGAGCCGGGCAGCCAGATGGAAATCTGGGTCGGCTTCGAGCTTTCCGAGCAAACCGGCACCTGGAACGGCTTCTGGGCCGAGTACGACTGGCCGCAGGCGTCGCAGGGCACTTACCTCTACTCGGTCGATGGCGATGCTTCCCTGACCTACGGCTTCACGGGCAAGGGCCTGCGCCTGACCTACCTGCGCGCGCCTAACCTCGGCATCTTCGACGTGTACGTTGACGACCAGTTGGTCGATACCATCGACGCATACAGCGACCAGATGGAAGTCAAGACCAGCCAGGACTATCTGTTCGGGCTTGGCGCGCACATGCTGCGCGTTCAGAACAAGGGCACAGCCAACGAAGCCTCGCAGGGCACGATGATCGCCCTCGACACGGTAACCGTGCTCCAGGTGCTGCCGAGCGCGCCCACAGCCACGCCGACAACGACGCCGACCCCGCTCCCGCCCGTGGAGGGCGAAACCCAGGCGCCTGCTGAAACGCTCGCCCCTGGCGAGACGGTGGAACCCACGACCGCGCTGGGCCTGATGACCTTCACGCCCGTGCCGACCGTCGTGCCGCCGACCAGCACCCCGACGGTCGAACCGTCGCCCACCCTGCTGCCGGATCTGGCCGAAGGCTGGTCGCGCTACGAGATCAGCTCGACGACGGTCCAGTTCGGCGGCCTGTGGGAAGAAATCCAGTCGTCCTTTGTCTCGTCCGGCAACTACGTCTACTCGCAGGACGGTCAGGCGAACGTCACCTTCCGCTTTGAAGGCGACTCCTTCCGCCTGCACTACCTGCTGTTCTGGAACTTCGGTTTCTTCCAGATCTACGCCGACGATCAGTTGATCGCCACGGTGGACAGCTACAGCGCCCAGAGCGAGCTGCTGACCACCGCCGAGTACAATCTGGCCTCTGGCCAGCACACCATCCGCATCCAGAACTCAGGCGGCGCGAACGAGCTGTCGCAGGGCCACATCATCGCCCTCGACGCGATCGACGTGCGCGGCACGCTGATCGCCCCGTCGCCCGCTACCCCTACGCCCACCCAGACCGACGAAGGCATGGTCGTTGTGCCGCCGACGGAAGTGGTCACCGAACCGGCAGTCACTGAGCCAGCCGGTGAGCCGATCACGCCTACGGCCACGTTCACCAGCACGCCGATGAGCGGCATCGATCTGGAAGATTCGGGCGTGCCGGAAGGCGGCTGGACGCGCTACGAAGTCGGCAGCGAGCAGGTCGCGCTGAGCGGCCTGTGGCAGTCGGTCGACTCCCCGAGCGTCTCCGGCGGTGCGTACTACTACTCCGAAGGTGCCGACGCCAGCGCGACGCTGAACTTCACCGGCGACGCGGCGCGCGTGAGCTACCTGCTGTACTGGAACTTCGGCATCTTCCAGATCTCCATCGACGGTGAGCCTGTCGCCATGGTTGACAGCTACCGTGAAGACGTGGCCGACGCGCTGAGCGCGACCTTCCACCTCGACGCCGGGCCGCACACGCTGACTATCCAGAACACCGGCCAGACCAACGCGTCTAGTGAGGGCGTGGTGCTGGCTCTGGACTACATCGACGTGCACGACGTCGTGGTCACCGATATCCCGAACCCCTCCGCGCCGCCCACCGAAGAAGTGGCGGGCGACGTGACACCGGAAGCGACTCTCGAAGCCACGGCAGAGGTCACCGCTGAAGTGACGGCAGAAGTCACCGCCGAGGCGACCGCGGAAGCCACGGCGGAGGTCACGCCGGAAGCGACCGAAGCCCTCGACCTGTTGCAAATCAGCGGCACGATCTGGATCGACGCGGACGCGGACAACCAGATCGGCGCAGGCGACCTGCCCGCCGTGGGCTACACGGTGAATCTGTACGTTGATGATGGCGACGTTGCCTTCGACCCGGCGCTCGACCTGTTGGCCGACACCCTGGTCACAGGCGACGACGGCCAGTATCTCTTCGACGTAGCGGAAGGCATCTACTGGATCGACCTGCCCGATTCGACCAATCCCATCTGGCAGCCGCTCCTGGTGTTCGCCCCCGGTGGCGAAGACATCCTTGAGCCGCTCGCCGGTACGCCCGAACAAGAGGCCGCACCGGGCGATCTGGTCGGTCTGGTCTTCAACGACAACGACGGTAACCGCCAGTGGGGCGGCGACATCGAATCGGGTATCCGCAACGTGGACGTTTACCTCTACGCGGATAACGGCGACGGGGCTTTCGACCGCGCCACCGATACCGAAGTCGGGCACTCCGTCGTCGGCCCGGACGGCCAGTACGACTTCCCGAACATGGAACCGGGCGTTTACTGGATCTGGCTCGACGAAAGCACCCTGCCTGCCAACTACATGGACACGGTTGCCACCGGTAACCACGGCAGCCAGAACCCGTCCCAGATCGTGATCGAGTCGGTCCCGGCGGGCGCGGACACCGCGACCCCGGTCCCGGCAGCGACCGAAGAAGCGGGTCCGATGGTGCTGCAAGTCGCCACCGCCGAGCCTGAAGGCGACGGCGCGGCGACCGGGCCGCAGGTCCTTGAAGGCCCGAGCTTCGCCTACACGGTGGACACCGACCACGACACGTCCCCGGACGGCGTGGAAGGCATCGGCGACCGCAACGACAACGGCACGCCCAACTATCTCGACCCGTTTGACCCGAGCGGTATCGTCTACGTGGGCGCGACGGGTGATCCGGTTGCCAACGCCCAGATCCGCCTTGTTTACTACCAGGGCGCGACCGCAGTCCTGGCCGATACCATCCAGGCCAACCCGCAGCTCACGGGCACCGACGGCAGCTACCGCTTCGACATCACGAGCGGCACGACCGACGGCGTTCCCGCCAGCGGCACACGCGAGTTCGTGTTGGAGCTGGTTCCTCCGCTGCCGACCGGGTACGACTTCCCGTCGGTGGATTACCCGCCGCAGGCTGGTGCGTTCGATGCCAGCCCGGTCGTGGGCAGCGGCCAGATCTCGGCGTCCAGCACGCCGCCGACCAGCCCGACCGATCCGCACGACTTCTACATGAACTTCATCATCGAGGCTGGTGACGACGCGATTGTGAACAACCACATCGCCATGGACGAGACCCTCGTGGCAGCCGCCATCACCACGATCAGCAACACCGCGTGCGTCAGCATCGGCGGTGTGGATCAGGGCTGCGCGACGGGTAATCTGGCCTACAACTCGGCGGTCACGTTCACCTTCACGCCCGTCAATCTGAGCCAGTCGGTGACGGCAGGCGCATCGTACACCTACACGCACACGCTGACCAACAACGGCACCGACCCCGACCAGTACATCATCGACGTGGTCGGCAGCACGGCGGGCTGGACCCAGACCGTCACGGTCAGCAGCGGCGGTACGGCGCTGACGACGCTCACCTCCGGCAGCGCGCCCTACACCACGCCGAGCGTGGCCGCGGGCGGCTCGCTGACCATCAGCTACCACGTGGTGGTTCCGGCGGCGTCCGGCAGTGTCACGGATGTCACAACCATCACAGCGACCAGCGTCGCGGGGACCAACCTGACCTCGTCGGTGACCGACACGACCACCGCCGTACCGACCACGGGCGGCTGCCTCCAGGGGCAGGTGTTCGCGGACGACAACGGCAACGGCACGCTCGACGCAGGTGAAGCCGTCTTCGGCAACACGCTGGTTTACATCTACAGCGGCGGCACGCTGATCACGACCGCGACGACCGACGCCTCGGGCAACTACAACGTCGCCAGCCTGTCCGCCGGGAACTACACGCTCCAGGTGAGCCAGGTGACTCTCAGCGGCGCGATCCTCTTCGACCCCGGCACGCAGCTCAAGACGGTGACGGTCGGCGTCAGCGGCGGCTGCGCGAGCGGCACGATGGGTCTGGTCATCACAGACCCGGCGGTCCTCAAGTCGGCGTCCGTAAGCCAGGCCGCGCCGGGTGAACAAGCCACCTTCTACATCTCGGTGAGCAACCCGTACGCGTCGACCATCAACAACGTCGTGATCGTAGACCCGCTCAACAGCACGTTCGTCTACGTCTCGTCCACGCAGTCGCAGGGCACGTCCGCCTTCGACGCCACGACGAACTCGGTCACCTTCAGCCTGGGCTCTATCGCCCCCGGCACGACGGTCTCGATGAGCATCACCGTCAGCATCGCCACGACCGCCGCGCCCGGCAGCACGATCAACAACGTGGCGCAGATGAACTACGCGGGCGGCGCAGCCCAGACGTCGGCAGCCGCGTCGGTAGCCATCATCGCGCGCGTGACCAGCGTCACGCCGACGCCCACGGTCGCGCCGACCGCCACGGCAACCGGTCCGCTGACGGTCGCGGGTGGCAGCGGCTACGGCAGTGGTCCGAGCCTCCTGCCCAGCACCGGCGATCAGCCTCATTTTGACCTGGTGCTGCCCACCCGCGCCGCTGGCGACGGGAACGGCTCCGGCGCGCGGACCGTCGCAATGGTGCTGGCCCTGATCGTCCTGGGCGTCTGCATCCTCTGGGGCGCTCTGCAGGTCCTGGCCGAATATCGCAGCGACCGCCTTGCGGAAATCCTGCCCAAGCCCCGCCGCTGGATGGTGGGTCTGGTCAGCCTTGTGGCCGTCGCATCCCTCGTCATCGTCGGGGTGCTGCTGGTCACGGGTGGATCGGACGACAACCAGCCCGCGAACCAGGGCGACGAACAGGTTTCTCAGCAGCCGCAGCAGTCTCAGCCCTCCGATCAGGCGCAGCAGCCGGACGGCGCGGAATCCGCGCCCGACTACAGCGCGCCCGTCGGGACCTGGGCCGATCTGCCGGTCGCGTGGGAAAATGATCAGGGTGAATCCGGTGCGGATAAGGTGGGGCACTTTGCCCCACCCGATATCCCGGCCCAGCGCCTCATCATCCCGCGCATCGGCATCGATACCACCCTGGTGGATGCGCCGGTCGTCGGCCACACCTGGGACGTTTCGACCTTCACCAACGAAATCGCGCATCTCGACGGAACGGCCTATGCGGGCACGGTGGGTAACGCCGTGTTCGCCGGGCACATCTATCACGGAACCGGCCCCGGCCCGTTCCGCAATCTCAACCAGCTTGAAGTCGGTGACCTGATCGTCGCGCGCGGCAAGGGTGTGGAATACACCTATGTCGTGTCCTCGGTCCGCGAAGTGGACCCCGACGCGGTAGAAGTCACCTATCCGAGCAATCAGGCGATGGTCACGCTGCTGACCTGCGCGGACTGGGACAGCGACACCTGGACCTACGGCCAGCGCCTCGTCGTGCGCGCGAAGTTCCAGAGCTGGCGCAAAACCGGTGACGAACAGCTCACCGCGCCGCCCGCCGGAAGCTGGACCCGCTACGAAGTCGGCCAGAGCGGCACGAAGATGAGCGGCGACTGGGAAAAGGGCCTCTCCGAATACACGTCGAGCGGCGACTACTACTTCAGCACCGAGAAAAACGCGAGCGTCACGCTGAAGTTCGACGGCGAGAAGGTGCGCCTGCACTATCTCGACTACTGGAACTTCGGCACGTTTGAAGTCAGCATCGACGGTGAGACCGTCGCCACGATCGACAGCTTCAACAACGTGAGCCGCATCGAGCAAAGCGATATCTTTTTCGTGGAGCCGGGCGAGCATACGCTGAAGATCAAGGCGACCGGCACGGCCAACGCCTCGTCGCAGGGGCATGCCGTCGCCATCGACTCGATCGACGTCTACGCGTCGAAGTAATCTCCGCAGCAAGCAGTACAACAGGGGGCGTGCCAAGTGTGACACGCCCCCTGTTTTTGTTTCCCCCGGCGAGGCACCTATAATGGAATAGCTTGAACGGCGTGGCGCGCGTGAGGAGGCTCAAGGGATGGTGCGGCGCAGTCTAGGGGTTTGGGTCGCGCTCGTGTGCGTGGTGACGCTGCTCGCCGCCGGTCCGCGCCCGGCAGCCGGACAGGGTGGCAGCGCGGCGGACTGGACGGCGGATTTTCACCCGGCGATGCTGCCCGCCTACGAGGGCGACATGAAGTTTTACAGCGCCGCCCCACGTTACGCCATCGCGCTAAATATCGCACCCGGCGAGGATGAAACGCTTGTCAGCGGCCAGCAAACCGTCCTCTACACCAACAGTCTCTCGCAGCCGCTCGACACGATCGTGTTCCGCCTCTATCCCAACCTGAACAGCTACGGCGCGCAGATGTCCGTAGGCGAGATCACCACCGACGGCGGCGCGGCGATCAAACCCGCCCTGGACGACACGCGCACCGTCCTCACCGTGACGCTGCCCGCCGCGCTGCAGCCGGGCGCGCAGATCACATTGACCATGCCGTTTGCCATCACGATCGCCAACGACTCGCGCGACCTGTACGGGCAGTTCGGCGTGCTGGGCGGCATCCTCGCCCTGCCCAACGCCTACCCCGTCCTGTCCGTTTACGAGCCGGGCAAAGGCTGGTGGCAGGAGATCGATCACCCGCGCGGCGATGCCGTATTCAGCGAAACGGCCTTCTACGACGTGCGCGTTACCGCCCCCGCCGATCTGATCCTGGCCGCCAGCGGCTCCGAGATCGACCTCACCGCCAACGACGACGGTACGCTGACGCACCGCTTTGTCGCGCCGCTCATGCGCGATTTTTCGCTGTCGGCCAGCGCGCGCTACGTCACCCTGACCGGCGAGCAGGACGGCGTGCTGATCCGCCTGCTGTACGATCCCGCCCCCGACGGCGCACTGGCCGCCACGCAGCACGGGATGCAGATCGCCCGCGACGCGCTGCGCATCTTCAACGAGGTATTCGGCCCGTACCCCTTCGCGGAACTGGACATCGCGCAGACGCCCAACTCGGCGGGCGGGCTGGAATACCCCGGCCTGATCGTCCTCAACGGCGATGTGTGGGCGGCGGATACGGACTATTTCACGTTCCTGATCGTGCATGAGGTCGCGCACCAATGGTGGTACAGTCTCGTTGGCAACGACCAGATCCGCCATCCGTGGATCGATGAAGCGATGGCGCAGTATTCCGTCGCGCAGTACATCCTGGCGACCGAAGGCCAGGACGCCTACGATGCCGCGCTGGAAAGCTTCCGCACGCAGTACGAGCTGTTCGCGGAGACGGCGGGCGACAACCCGATCGGCCTGCCCGTCTCCGCCTATCCCGATCAGGAAACGTATTGGGCCCTCATCTACCAGAAGGGGCCTGCGTTTTTTGCCATGCTCGAAGACCGCTACGGCCACGACGCCATGATCTCGTCGCTGCGCACCCTCTTTGCCACCCACCGCTACGGCATCGCCACGCCGGAAAGCGTGCAGTCCACCTTCGAGCAGACGCTCGGCGTCGATCTGGACGCGGCATTCGCGGAATGGGTAGGTGGCTTTCCGGTCGGCTGAGATGGGAATCAAAAGCGGGCGAGCCAAGATTGCTCGCCCGCTCGCCTGGTTTACAAAGGCCCCGCCTTGCGGCCCGTTACGCGTCCGCGTTACGCAGCATCGGCGAACAGCCCGCCGTGCCGCACAGAGAATTTGCTTCCGCGCGGGAAGCGCTCGTTTTTACGGCAGCAGGCTCAGCGGTGAGCCGCTCGCGGCGCGCACCCGTCGTGCCGCTGGTAAATACCTCGCCGGTGAGCATCATAGACACCGGCTGCTGAAGCTCACCATCCACCATTTTCAGCCACTGCCCCGCCTTGCGATCCAGTTTATCCAGCATTTTCATCGTCCGTCCTCGCTGCCAGTCAATGATGACACCATCATAGATCGCGGGCGGTGGTAGCCGGATCACCCCAAAGTGGTAACTTGAATGTTTTACGGGGGGTATTCCAAAGTCGGGTTTCCCTCTCTCCAACTTGATCGGAAAGGGGGATGCAATGCAGGGGCTGAGGTCTGCCCCTGCGTTTCGTTCCCTTACAGCAAATTGAACTTTGCCGCTTGCGCCAACGCCTGCGTACGGCTGTTGACGTCGAGCTTGCCGTAGATGTTGCGCGTGTGCACCTTGACCGTACCGACCGACAGCGACAGGCGCTCCGCGATCTCGCGGTTGGACAGCCCCTGCCCGATCAGGTCCAGCACTTCCAGTTCGCGCGGGCTGAGGGGTTCCACCAGCGGCTGGTTCGCAGGCTCCATTACGCGCACGCTGTCCGCCTCGCCCAACAGCATTCGGACCGTGCTTTCGAGATCCAGGTGGCTGCCCCGCTCCTGGGCCGCCTGGAAGGCGGCGGCCCCCAGATGCGTTTCCAGATCGGCGCGCAGGCGGTTCAGCAGCGCCCAGTGGTGAAGCCACCCGTTGGTCCACTCCGGCTGGCCGAACGCCAGTCCCAGCAGTTCGGCGGCGGAGTCGTACGCACCCTCGTGTGCCCGTGCCGCCGCTTCGAGCGCCAGGATCACCGACGCCGGACCGGGATCGTCGCGTCGCTCCCAGCACAGCGACGGGTAGCTGGCGCGCATCGCCTCGTACTGGCCCAGGCCGCACATCGCCGCCGCACGTCCCCAAAGCGCAGCCACGTCGTTGTAGCCGAAAAACGGCTCCAGCGAGATGGCATAGTTTTGCAGCGCGAGTTCTTCTCCGCAAAGGTAATCTTCTTCCATCACGCTGTGCATGAAGGCCAGAATCCCCGTAGAGAGCATCTT
This sequence comes from Aggregatilinea sp., assembly GCF_036822615.1. Taxonomy (NCBI): domain Bacteria; kingdom Bacillati; phylum Chloroflexota; class Anaerolineae; order Aggregatilineales; family Aggregatilineaceae; genus Aggregatilinea; species Aggregatilinea sp. The sequence goes on from NZ_DAISHJ010000014.1 coordinate 28,580, forward strand.
GGCGTCCAGGCTGCTCGTTTCGTGCGCCAGCTCGTACATTTCCTCGGCCAGCGCGCGCGCTTCGTCCAGGTTGCCTTTCAGCATTTCCAGCGCCGCCATTTTGAACAGCGCCTGCAAAATACCTTTCAGGCTGCCGATCTCGCGCATCAGCGCCAGTCCCTCGCGGATGTACTGCTCGCACGTCTGGTAATCCAGATCGGTCAGCATCGCCTCGGAGAGGTTGAGCATGATCCACGCAATCCCGTTGCGATCCCCGATCTCGCGCCGCAGTTCGAGATTGCGCAAAAGAATTTCCGTGCCTTTGACTCTGTGGCCGTCATAGATCGAGGACGACCCCTGCCATACGTACGCTTCCGCCATGTAGAACGGATCGTTCAGCGTCTCCTGAATCTCGTAACTTGCCCGGAAAAACGCATCAGACTCGGCTTGAGCGTCACAGCAGCCCAGGTTCGATTCCCACACGCTGACGATGCCCGCTGTCAGCAGGCAGAACCCGGTTTCGGCACGGTCTCCCCGCTCGCGGGCGGCGCGCAAGCAGTCATCGATCTCGGCGCGCGGATCGATGTCGATCCGCATGTTTCCCAGCATGATCAGGCGCACCAGCCGCGCGCGAACGCGATCCCGCGCCCGCACCTGTTCCGCGCCCGTTTCCGGGGCCAGATGTGCGATCGTCGCGCGGAGCAGCTTCACGACCTCGTGATAGCGCCCGCGCATATCCGCGAAAAAGTGCAGCGACTCCACTGCGCGGTCCTGCGCCGCAACATAGCCCTGTTCCTCGGCCAAGTGCCACGCGTGGCGCACGTTTTTGAAATCGGCCTCGATCAGATTCAGGGCATTGATCTGCCCGTGAGACTTGATATCCGGCTCAAGCTTGTGCAGCATGCCGAGGTAGTAGTCGACGTACGCGCGCTGCACCGTCACTGTCTGGCCGGAGGCATCCAGCTGTTCCGCGCCATACTGCCGCAGAAGCTCGTGCACGCTGTACCGGCCCGTCTCGCTCAGCCGCACCAGCGACTTATCGACCAGCCCGGCCAGCCCGTTCAGCGACGCCCCCGCGACCACTTCCGCCGCTTCGCGCGTGAAGCCGCCGCGAAAGACCGACAGCTTGCGGAAGATGTCGCGCTCGTCGTCGTGCAGCAGCTCCCACGAGTGGCTGAACACCGAGCGAATGCTGCGATGCCGCTCCGGCAGGTTGCGCGAGCGCGTCGCCAGGATATCCATGCTGCGCCGGATCTCCTGCACGATGCCGTCCGGCTGAAGGGTCTTCAACCAGCCCGCCGCCAGTTCGATCGCCAGCGGCATGCCTTCCACCAACCGGCAGATCTCGGTCACGACCGGGCCATCTTCCGCCAGATCGAAGTCCCCGCGCACCCGCTGCGCGCGGTCCACGAACAACTGCACGGCGCTGTAACTTTCGAGCGGCTTGCCGTTCCCGCGTTCGGGATAGACCAGCCCCACGATCTGCCGCACCCATTCTTCCTGCAAATTGAGCGCCTCGCGCGACGTGGCAAGGATCTTCAGGCCGGTCGTCGCCTCCAAAATGTCGGAGACGAGGTCCACGCCGTCGAGCAGGTGCTCGAAGTTATCCATCACCAGCAGCATGCGCTTCGACTGTTTGTCGCGCAGATAGCTGAAGAACTGCTCGCGAGGATCTTTTGCCTCCGCCTGGAAGCGAAACGGGGTCGCGTCCGCGATAGCCGCCAGGATATCATCGGCGCGGCTCAACGCGGCCAGCGGCACGAAATACACGCCGTCGGGAAACACGTCGCTGAGGCGCTCGGCAGCTTCGATCGCCAGACGCGTTTTACCGATGCCACCCGGCCCCACCAGCGTCAACAAGCGGCAGGACGGGGTTGCCAACAGCGCGCCAATCTCGTCAATTTCCTGTGCGCGACCGACAAACGAAGTCGGCGGCAGTGCAAAACGGTGCATCCCAAAGCCCTGCCTTGAATACGAACACCATCTACAATTATACGGCAAAACCAGCGGCACGGAAGGGGAGAATTAAAACTTTTGTTCTAATTTTACAAGCTCGTTCTCGTTCGAAGGGTATCGTTTGTCGCTGGCGACATGAGAAGGAAAGCGGCAGTAGTGCGCGAGACCCGCGCCTGCCCCTGCCTCTATTGTCCTCGAATTTCCGCGCGCCGCAAAACCTGCCGTCCCGGGATCGGCTTTTGCTCGCGGGGGATGGTAAACTCTTGCACCGTCCCCGGACGCACCCGGTCTCCGGGCTTTTATCAGATACGCATCATGAAGGTCAGTCGTGATGAACCATACCGTCTATTGGACGTCCGAAAAACTTCACCGGCGTCTGTCTTTGATTGAGCCGCTCGTTTACCGTACCCGCCGCCCGCTGTCTCCGTTCCGCTATCAGGTCCTGTCTTCGCCGTCAGATCTGCCACCGGTTGGCGTGGAAGTCGATGACAGCGCGTGGCCCACAATCGCGCCGCACGACTATTGGGCCACCCCCGACACGAACTTTGTCCTGCGCACGGTGTTCGAGATCCCCGCCGAGTTCAGCGAGGGGGAGCCCGTCGCGCTGTTCCTGCCGCTGGGTGAAGCGGGCGATTTCAGCCACCCCGAAACGCTGGTCTTTATCGACGGCGAGCCGCTGGCGGCCAGCGACCGCAACCACCAGGAGGTCCGTCTTCCGGCCCGCTACTGCACCGGCCAGCGGCACGTCCTGGCCCTGCACGGCTGGTCCGGCAGCATCCACGGCAGAGGGCCGGAAACGCGCCTGCAAATGCGCCCCTGTGCCGTGGTGCGCATCGATCAGGCCGCGCGCAATTTCGTCGCCCTGACGCGAGTCGCGCTGGGCATTGCGGACCAGCTCGACGCGAACGATCCGGTCAAAAGCGCGCTGCTGAACGCGCTCGATGCCGCGTTTAAGATCCTCGATACGCGCGAGCCGTTCGGCGAGGCGTTTTACGACAGCATCCCGGCAGCGTACGCCAAGCTCAACGTTGGCATCTCCGCGGCGGGCGCGCCGCTGGACGTCTCGATCTCTGCCGCGGGCCACGCGCACATCGACGTCGCGTGGCTGTGGACCCTGGCGCAAACCCGCCGCAAGACGGGCCGCACCTTCCACACCGTCGCCCACCTGATGAACCAGTTCCCCGGCTACCACTTCACCCAGAGCCAGCCGCAGCTCTACGACTACATCCGCCAGGACTACCCCGCCCTGTTCGAGACGATCAAACAGCGCGTGGCGGAAGGCCGCTGGGAACCCATCGGCGGCATGTGGATCGAAGCGGACTGCAACCTCAGCGGACCGGAGTCGCTGGCGCGCCAGTTCCTGTTGGGGCGCTCGTTCTTCCGCGACCACTTCGGCCCCGACGCCGAATCGCCGGTGCTGTGGCTCCCCGACGTCTTCGGCTATACGTGGTCCCTGCCGCAGTTGATCAAGCTCGCCGGGCTGGACTATTTCTACACCATCAAGCTCGGCTGGAGCCAGTACAACCACATGCCCTACGACAGTTTCTGGTGGCAGGGCATCGACGGCACGCGCGTCCTGACGCACTTCAGCCCCAACGGCAACTACAACGCCGAGGCCACCCCGCGTGAGATCTTCGAGACGTGGCGCAAATTCCAGCAGAAAGCCGAGTCCAACAAGCTCCTGCTCTCCTTCGGCTTCGGTGACGGCGGCGGCGGCCCCACGCGCGAAATGCTCGAAAACATCCACGAGATGCAGAACTTCCCCGCCACGCCGCACACGGAATACGACACGGCGGGATCGTTCTTCGCGCGCCTCGAAGCCGAAGACGGCGAGCGCCTGCCGCTCTGGGATGGCGAGCTGTACCTCGAATACCACCGGGGCACCTATACCACCCAGTCCCGCAACAAGCGCGCCAACCGCAAGAGTGAATTCCTGCTGCACGACGCGGAATTTCTGGCGTCCCTCGCCAGCATCGCCGCGCCCGGCTACGAGTATCCCGCCGAGGCCCTGCGCGGCGCGTGGGAGACGGTATGCCTCAACCAGTTCCACGACATCATCCCCGGCAGCAGTATCCATGACGTATACGTAGATTCGCAGGCGCAGTATGCCGGGATCGCGCAGACCGGCGCGGACGTGCGCGACGCGGCGCTCGAAGCGCTGGCGGCGCAAACAGGCGGCGACGTGCTGCTGGCGAACCCGACCGCCTTCGAGCGTAACGATCTCGCGTGGTGGCCGGGCACGCTCCCGGCACGCCATCGCCTCGAAACCGCTGACGGCACGCCGCTGCCAACCCAGAGCGCAGAGGGCGGCACGTGGATCGCACCCGCCGCGCTGCCGCCCTTCAGCGTGACGCCGCTGGTGATCGCCCCCGGCGAGCCGCCCGCCGCCCCTGGCGATCTGGTCGCCGCACCGGACTGCCTCGAAAACGCCTATGTGCGCGTGGAACTCAACCCCGAGGGCGACATCACGCGCATTGTCGATAAGGTGGCGGGCCGCGACGTGCTGCCGCAAGGCGCGCTCGCCAACCAGTTCCAGGCCTTCGAGGATCGCCCGCTGAACTGGGATGCGTGGGACATCGACATCTTCTACGAGGACAAGCAGTGGACTGCCGATCCCGCCACATCCGTTGAGGTCGTCGCCGGTCCGCTTCGCGCGACGCTCAAGATCACCCGGCGCATCCTGCACAGCGAGTACACGCAGTGGATCTCGCTGGACCACAACAGCCCACAGATCCGCGTCGAAACGGACATCGACTGGCGCGAGCGCCACATGCTCCTCAAGGTCGCGTTCCCGGTCGAGATCCTCGCGCCGCAGGCCACCTACGAAATCCAGTGGGGCAACGTCCAGCGCCCCACGCACCGCAACACGAGCTGGGACTGGGCACGCTTTGAATCCGCCGCGCAGAAGTGGTCCGATCTCAGCGAAGGCGATTACGGCGTGAGCCTGCTCAACGACTGCAAATACGGCTACGACATCCACGCCAACGTCATGCGCCTGAGCCTGCTGCGCAGCCCCACCATGCCCGATCCCGAAGCGGACCAGGGCCGCCACCGCTTCGCGTACGCGCTGCTGCCCCACGCCGGATCGTGGCAGGGCCAGACGCCGCGCGCCGCCTACGCGCTCAACGATCCGCTCATCGCAGCAACCGGGCGCGGCGGCGCTCCCACGCCCCTGACGCCGCTGCTGGCTGTGGATGCGCCCAACGTGGTCATCGAAACGGTCAAGCGCGCCGAAGATGGGAACGGCCTCATCGTGCGCCTGTACGAAAGCCAGCGCCAGCGCGGCACGATCACGCTGACGGCGGGCTTCGATCTGCGCTCGGCGGCGATCACCAACCTGATCGAAGACGATCAGGCGGCGCTGCCCTGCGACGGGCGGCAGGTCACGCTGCCGGTCAAGCCTTACCAGATCGTCACGCTGCGCCTCGTCGCGGCACAGTAACGGACGCGAGAGGGGTGGGCGCACCCCGCCCCGTTTGTCTTTTCTCCCGCGTCCCAACCGAAACGGCCCCTCAGACTGAGTCTGAAGGGCCGTTTCAATGAGCGTGTTCACGGCTGTTCCGCCCGCTTGCGGCGGCGCTAACGCTCCAGCGCGGCGCGATCCCAGTTCCCCGGCACCGCCGCGGCTTCGTACGTCGTCTGTAAAAACGACATCAACATCTCGTCCGGCGAGGCCGCGCGGCGTACCGCCTCATAGGGCAGCAGGAATTCCCCGAACGCCGCATCATACGACGCTTCGGCGGGCTGGACCGGGTACGTCTTGAAGCCGTCCGGCTCCGGGTAGGCGTACGCGTAGAACGTCGGCGCGCCGGTCCCCGCGCCCGGCCAGAATCCGCACGAGCTGACCTCGTGCGAATACGCCTCGCGCATGACCCACGCCGCGACGTTCGGCCCGCCGGGATGCACCGGGGCGCGCCGTCCCGAAAATCGCGTCACGGCCAGATCGAAGCTGCCCCAGAAGAAGTGCACCGGGCTGACCTTGCCCGTAAACCGCGCGCTGAACGCCTTCAGAACGCGGTCCGCCTGCACGAGCACCTGCCAGTGCCGCCGCGCATACACGGGATCGTAGGCAGCGTGCGCGTAATCCTCGTCGAACGGCGTACGATCTTCGATCTCCACCGGCACGGGCCAGATCTCCACTTCGATCCCCAGCGCGCGCAGTTCATCCATCAGCGTGCGATAAAACACCGCGACTGCCATCGGCTGCAGCTCGAACGCGCGCCGCGTGCCCTCGCTGGTCGAAATCCGCAGCGCGTGATCGGTGAAATCGAAGTCGATCTCGAAACACCGCTCGCCGTAGGGGATCGGTGAGGTGGTCAGGCCGCGCGGCGTCACGTAGAGCGGCACCTGCCACCAGTGATTGCGCATCGGCGTCAGCGCCATGCGCACCTTGCCCACAATCTGAGTCCAGCGGTGCAGCGTCTCGTAGGTATCCTGCCACGCGTCCAGCGGAAGCGCGGGCCACAGTTCATCGTTAGGCGTTGAAACCGGTAGGGTGTCTGGCATGCAAATCCTCCGAATCGGCGTTCTCGACATGAAACGTTCAGGTGATAGGCAGGGTCAGGCGCGCCTAACGCGGCCTGTGGTAAAGCGGGCGTCCCGGGTCCATTGCCACGTCGTCCACGTAGCACCAGATCCAGGTTTCGCGCGGCTCGAAGGACTGGATCAGCGGGTGTTGTGTCGCGTGGAAGTGCTTCGTCGCGTGCTTATTCTTGGAGTTGTCGCAGCAGCCCACGTGCCCGCAGATCAGGCACACACGCAGGTGTACCCACGTATCCCCCATTTTCAGACACTCCTCACAGCCCAGCGTCCCCGCCGTAACGTCCTGAATCTCGTCAAGGTGCGTACACGTCACACTGCTCATCGCGGTTCTCTCCCATGAATGCACACGCGAATCACCATCGCATATTGATTATAGCCATCTTGTATATTCCCGGTGCCCCTTGTGACTGCTAAAGTCTGGATATGTGTTTTCGCCGGGGCAGTCGGCACGAGGCGTTCCGCCCATCAGCGGAAGAAGCGAGGGGAAACGAATGTACGGACGACATGGCAAGCTGCGCGCGCATCCCGGCCAGCGGGACGCGCTGGCGGATCACCTGCTGCGGGCGGCGGAGCTGCTCGGCGCGATGGAAGGCTGTTACCTGTACGTGGTCAGTGCCGCGCCGGACGATCCCGACGCGCTCTGGGTGACGGAGGTCTGGCGCACCCAGACGGATCACCAGGCGTCGCTGGGGGACGCTGCGATCCGTGCGCTGATCGCTGAGGCGCGCGGCCTGATCGAAAGTATGCCGGACCAAACAGAGTTGGAGCCGTTGGGCGGCAAAGGTCTGCCCGCCTACGGGATCAAGTGAAAAACACAGCGCGGAAGTGAAACGCCGAGAAGAGTCAGCGGAAAAACCTCACCCCTGGCCCCTCTCCAATCGGATTGGAGAGGGGAAAAGGGGTCGGGGGTTAAGGGGTGAGGTGAACTCTATCCGCCTGCCGCCGCGAGGATACGTTCCATCTGGTCGTGATCCTCCGCGCTGACCTGCATGCGGCGCTCGTCGGCCTGGAACCATGCCAGCGTGCGCCGGATACCCAGGTGGAACGGGATCGTTGCCACGTAGTCCGGCACGAACTGTTTGATCTTGCTGTTATCGAACACCGCGCACCACATCTTATCCCCCAGCAGCCCGGCGCCGGTGCCGGGATCGACGCGCGCGATCACCTCGGACGGGATGTGCACGATGTTCGGTTTGACGCCCAGCGCATCCCCGATCTGTGAATAGATCTGGTCCCATGTCAGCACGAAGTCGGACGTGATCTGGAAGGCGTGCCCGATCGCCTGTGGGTGCCCCAACAGCCCCACGAATCCTTTGGCGAAGTCCTCGGAATGCGTCAGCGTCCATAGGGACGTGCCGTCGCCGTGCACCACGATCGGCTTGCCGTCCAGCATACGCTGCGGGATCAGATAGCTGGCCCAGTTGCCCACCGCCACCGGCACGTACTTGTCGTACGTGTGCGACGGGCGCACGATGGTCATCGGGAACCCTTCGTCGCGGTAAGCCCGCATCAACCGTTCTTCACAGCGGATCTTGTCGCGGGAATACTGCCAGTAGGGGTTCGCCAGCGGCGTCGATTCGGTGATGGCGGAGGTGGTCAGCGGCTTCTGATAGGCCGATGCCGAGCTGATGAAGATGTACTGCCCGCACCGCCCGCGAAACAGATCCAGGTCGCGCTCGATCTGCGGCTCGACGAACGCGATCCAGTTCACCACGGCGTCGAAATGGCGATTCCCCAGCGCCGCGCGCACCTGCTCCGGCTGGCTGATGTCCGCGACGATCGTCTCCGCGCCGTCGATCGACACGCCCTGCTGCCCGCGATTGAGCAGCGTCAGCTCGATCCCGCGCGCCACTGCCAGCTTGCTAACCGAAACGCTGATGTTCCCCGTCCCGCCGATAAATAATACTTTCATGTCCGGCTGCTCCTCGCCGCAACTAAGCCTGCACTGTCCCCAGTATACCCGAGGCTGCTCCCGCCTGCGCGGCGCTCAGTAGGATTGGTTGATCGCCTCGACCAGCCCGGTGCACACGTTGAAGTTCATCCAGTGCGCCAGCTCCCCGATGCTGTCGTCCTGCCGCATCTGCCGGTAGATCGGGCGCGGCAGGTTGCGGAAAAACGTGGCCGAGATCACCGGCCTGCCATACAGCGGTTGGCCGTATGCCACCAGCGTCAGCGTGCCGCCGGAGTAAAAGCCCAGCTTCGACCCGTATTCGGCGTACATGCCGTCGATATACTCGTTGTTGTCCCAGCGCAATGCCGAGCGCGCCAACTGCTTGACCCGGTCGGAGAGCGGGCTGTTCGCGCCGTAGATCGCTTCCATGATCTTGAGCCAGTCCTGCGGCGTCCCGGTCACCGTGTACTTTTGCAGGATCAGCGCCTGGGCTTCCCAATCGGAGGGAACCTGCTGCCGCGCCGAGTGATACGTGATTTCCGCCGCGCGCCAGGAATCGTCCGTCAGGTACAGGTCGAAATCCGTCTCCGCCTGCTCCACCGACAGCGACGGCACGTCCGCCAGCGTCACCTGCCCCGTCTCGTGATTGCCCATCAGCATCGCAATCACGCCAAAATACATCGGGTAGCCGGTGTTGGTCAGGCCCAGCGAGTCGTACAGGCTGCCCCAATCCATGGGTTGAAGCCGCGCCAGCATATAATCGGCGGCGGCGTTCGAGCTGTACTGCACCATGCCCTTCGCGGCGATAGCCCACAAACTGATCGAGGTAATGTCGGTCGGGTATTCTTCGAGGAATCGGTCGTGCGCGCCGCTGTTTGTAGCCGGGACGTCGTAGCGGTTCAGGTCGTCTAGCGGCACCATTTCGCTCAGCGTGAGCGTGCCGTCGTCCACGCGCCGCGCGTATTCGAGCAGCACGAGCAGCTTCGACACGGACGCCAGCGGAAAGACTTCCGTCTCGTTGTAAAGGACCATCCCGGACGGATCATCAACGGGCATACAGGCCACGCCAAAATCGTTGGGCTGGGCGTGCACCTGATCCCATAGACGCGAGAGGGGCGTGTCATCGTCGTCGGACTGCTGCGCAATCACGCCCGCAGGCGCAATACCGAGGCTCACCACGAGCACAAATACCAGTAGTTTCAAACCCTTCGTCATACTCGGCTACCTCCACAAGACGGCTTCTACTTTGCCCAATGCAGGCCGTCGTCGCAACATCTTGTCGCCGCCGGACGCCTTACAATTCAGACACCTGCCCCTCTTGCCGCGCCGGAACACGATCGAAAACGCTCCGCGAGCGGGCGCTGGCGGAGCGGGGCAAATCGCGTCGAGCATGGACCGTACCGCGTTCTACCAGGGGACTTCCGAGCCGGAATAATGGAAGAAGTGCCCGCTCTGGCTGGGCGTCAGGTGATCCACCACGTTGAGGATGCCCTTGACCGACTCGTCCGGCGTGATCCATGCGTTCGGCCCGCCCATGTCCGTCTGCACCCAGCCCGGATCGATCACGATGCTGACGATGCCATACGGCGCGACGTCGTAGCTCAGGTTTTTGTTGAGCATGTTCAGCCCGGCTTTGCTGGCCGTATAGCTGTACATCCCGCCGTGCTCGCGCGTGCCGATGGAGGAAATGCCCGTAGACAGGTTGACGATCTTCTTCGCGCCGCCTGCGCGGAGCAGGTCGAGATACTGCTGCGCCATGAGGATCGGGCCTGCCGCGTTTACGCGGTAATTTTCCAGCAGCTTTTCCTGGGTGACGCGGCCCAGCGGCTCCGAGCCTGCCGAAATGCCCGCGTTGTTGATCAGCACGTCCAGCGCGTCCGCATGCTGCCGGACGAGATCGTAGCTCGCGGCGATGCTGGCCGGGTCGCTCACGTCCAGCGGCACCAGCACCAGGCGCTCGCCGTATTCCTCCTTGAGCGCTTGCAGCGCGCTCGCCCGTTCCGGCGCGCGGCACGCCGCGAAGACCTGTTCGCCGCGCCCCAACAGTTGCCGGGTGAGTTCCAGTCCGATTCCGCGATTGGCTCCCGTGACAAGATAACGCATAACAGCTCCTTGCGTGGTGAAATGGTGGATTTTCTCCATTGTACCGCGCCGCGCCGGGACCGCGCCCAGCCGCTAACACACAGGGCCGCACAACATGTGCAGCCCTGTGTTCACCGTCTCGTGACGTTTATCCGCTCAGGCGAGCGTAGTTTCCTCGACCGGGGCCAGCCAATACCTGCCCCCGCCGCGTTCGCGCCGCAGGTATCCCATATCGATCAGGTCACGCCGCAGCGCCACGTAATCTTCCTCGTAAACAGGCTTGAGGACCTCGTTCACCTCGGTTTCAGTGTAGCGGCGATCCGGCTCGAACAACGTCGCCAGCCAGCGCAGGATGACGATGCGCTTCTTTTCCTTGCTTGGCAGGCGGACGATCTGCCCGTTGGCCGTATGGGCGCGCAGCACCTGCCGGTCTTCCTCGCTCCACTCCGGACCAAGCGCCTCGATCCAATCGTTGTCCACTTCCACAGGCTCCGGCGCCGGGGGTATCTGCTCGATCTCCGCCGCCAGCCGCTTGAAGCGCGCCAGCCCCGATTCGTTCACGCGGTAGAAGCGCTGGCTGCCTGCCATGCGCAGCGTCACCAATCCCACGTTGCGCAGCCGCGCAAGGTGATGCGAAACGGTCGGTTCGCCCAGGTCCACGCACCCGGCCAGCTCGCCCACGGTATATTCGCGCTCATTGAGCAGGCGCAGCAACGAAAGGCGGCTCTCGTCGGCCAGCGCCTTCAGCATTTCCAGGATGTTCTCACGATAACGCTCGTTCATGGGGACCTCACTTCACACCCATATTTCGATATACATCGAATTCGATTATCGTCAAAATAGCCATATTGTCAAGGGTCAAAAACGGCGTATCCGGGGACTACCGCGCACCGTTGCCCACACTCCCGGGACCGACTATACTTCGCAGCAATTGGCCCGGAACGGAGATCGTCGTGGACGACAGGCGCGGCAAACTAAACGACGAGGTTTTTACCTACCGTCTCACCAAAGATGGCAGGGTAATGATCGCGTGGCGCAACCGTCACGTCGTCACGCTCAAGGGGCTGAACGCGCAGAAGTTCATCCGCCAGATCGAGGGCCTCGATCCGCACGCCGCGCAGCTGGTCATGGCGCGAGCGACCGGCAACTTCAAGCGAGGCAACGAGCACGGAACACCAGAAGGAAGCGCATAAACCCACGGCGGATCCTCGCGCCACGTCGTTGTTCTGTCGAATCAACGAAGTCTGATACAATGAGAGCATCTTTAAGATAAGTTTACAGTAGCATGTTATTCGGTCGTCCCTCTTTCCAATCGTCCGCCAGCAGGTTTACAGCACGACCTTTCCCGTTGTCGTTCGGCAAACTAGTCTTTACGGAAGCGCCTGATGGAAGCCAGAGACGAAAAAGCAGTTCAACTGCCGTACTCCCAGGACGTATTTTTGCAGCTTACAAAGGACGCGCTCGAACACTATTACGATCTGACCCACCTGCAAAACCACCCCTTCACCCAAAAAGTCCGGCGCAGCGACGACACGTCGAAGGAAACGCGCGGCCACCTGCTCCAGCGCGACCTGTCCCGCGCGATCGACATGCTCGATTTCAACCAGCCGCGCGCCTCCGGCTCCAGCCCGTCGCGGCGCTACAACGTCATGCGCCTGCGCTACGTGGACCAGCTCACTATCCAGCACATCGCGCATGAGCTGAGCATCTCCGAGCGCCAGATCTACCGCGATCTGCGCCACAGCGAAGAAGATCTGGCAACGATCCTGTGGTCCTGGTACATGGAAGAAGCCGCCGAGGAAGAGGTCGAGCCGGACTTCGACGAACCGGCCTTCTTTGAGATCGAGCAGCTGCAAACCAATTTCCAGAGCATTGACATCAAGCGGCTGATCTTCTCCGCGCGCTCGTCCATCGAGCAGTTGATGTCCAAGCGCAACGTCGAGATCATCCTCGACATGCCCCAGGAGCCGGTCATGATCTCGACCGACTCGTTCATTGCCAAGCACATCTTCATCAACCTGATGAGCGTCGCCGTGCAAAAATCGGAAGGCAAGTCCGTCCGCATCACAGTCAAAGCCAACGAGAACAAAACGGTGCTCAACCTGTCGCTGTTCGCCCCGTCCAGCAGCAGTCAGAGCCTGCTCAACGACATCACGCTGGCGCTGCTCCACCGCATGAAGTGGGAGATCTCCCAGGACGTCTGCAAAGGCTCGCGGCGCAACATCCAGCTCTCGTTCGGCAAAAATATGCCGACCGTGCTCGTGATCGATGACTTCGAGGGCCTCAGCCGCCTGCTGAAACGCTATCTGGCGGGCTACCAGTGCCGGGTCATCGCCGCGACGGATGGCATCTCGGGACTCGCCCTCGCGCGCGAGATCCAGCCCAACGCCGTGATCCTCGACGTGATGATGCCCGACATGGACGGCTGGGAGGTTCTTCAGCGCTTCCAGAACCATCCCGATACCCAGCATATCCCGGTCATCATCTGCTCGGTGTTCAACGATCCCGAGCTGGCGTTCGCGCTGGGCGCGTCGTCCTTCCTCTCGAAGCCGGTCAAGCGCGACGAAATCGTCAAAGCCTTGCATATGGAGAGCGTCCTTTAGCCATGTTTCTGTCCGCGCCGTCCGTCAATGAGGCTAAGCTGGACGACCTGCTGTGGGAAATCACCCGCAGCGTGGCCCTGCTGATCGTCGTCGCTGGCGCCACCATCTGTTGGGTCGTCATCTTCGAGGACATGTTCAACGGCGAGACGCTGCTGATCACGCTGGCTCTGATGACCGTCGAAGGTCTGGTCTACCGGCACGGCGTCCGCTATCAGCGGTTGGCGCGCTACGTGTTCATCTGGGCGATCACCATCTGGCTGACTGCCGTGCTGGTGCTCAACCCCGAATCGTGGTGGATCTTCCTCGGCCTGCCGACCATCATGGCGAGCATCATCCTGCTGTCAAGCGGCGCGGTCCTCAACGTGACTCTGTTCGTCGCCACCGTCGCCGTCCTGACCGTCAGCGGCGAGCGCGACTATTCCCTGCCCGCCTTCATCGCGTTCTCGTTTTTCACCGCCGTGCTGTCGTGGGTAACCGTGCAGACGATCTACGTCACGCTGCACTGGACCATGCTCAGCGAAAAGCACGCCAGCGCCCTGCTCGAAGAAACGCGCAAGAACCGCGAAGAAATCCTCGTCACGCTCAAATCGCTAGAGCGCTCCAATTCGGCCCTGCGCCGCGCCGAAATCGAGCTGCGCAACGCCTACCGGGAAGCCGAAAACGCCCGCCAGCTCAAGGAACAGTTCGCCGCCAACATCAGCCACGAGCTGCGCACGCCGCTCAACCTCATCCTGGGCTTCACCGAGGTCATGCACCTGACGCCCGAAGTCTACGAGGCGGAAGACTGGCCCTCCACGCTGCAAGGCGACATTTATCAGGTCTATCGCAGCAGCTGCCACCTGCTCGAAATGATCGACGACATCCTCGACCTGTCGCGCTTCCAGATGGCTGCCTTCAAGCTCAACCGCGAGCCGACTCCCGCGCTGGAAATCCTCAACGAAGGCATCGACATCGCCAAAGATCTCTTTCGCGGGCGGCAGGTGCAGTTTCTCGTCAGTCTGGCGGACGACCTGCCTATCGTGGAAAACGCGCATCCGGCAGGTGATCCTGAATCTGATCAACAACGCCTACCGTTTTACCGAAGCGGGCCACGTCGAGCTTTCGGCCTGGGCGGACGCGCGCAAGGTGTACATCAGCGTCAGCGATACCGGCCCCGGCATCCCCATCGACAAAATCCCGTTCATTTTCGAGGAGTTCTATCAGGCTGACAGCTCGCTCAACCGCAGCCACGGCGGGACCGGCCTCGGGCTGACGATCTGCAAGAAGTTTGTCGAATCCCACGGCGGCGAGATCACCGTGAGCAGCCAGGTCGGAGCCGGATCGACGTTCACCTTCACGATCCCGATCATCGAAGACGGCGCGGCGGCACTGCCCCAACCGCCCGACGAAATCGAGAGCGATCAGGAAAACGAAGTCAAGCCCGTGGCGCTGGTGGTTGATCCCGATCCCGCTGTCGCAGCGCTGGTCCAGAACCAGTTAGGCCGCTATGAGATCGTCCAGGTGGAAGGCGCGACCACCATCGATAGGGCCATCAGCGAGCACTATCCCGACCTCGTGATCGTGAATTCGATGCCGCACGCGCAGGGCAAAAACGGGAATACGCTGCCGATCTCGGTTCCCTACATCGAGTGCTCGCTGCCCAGTCGCTCATGGATTCTCACCGAGCTGAACGTCGCGGCCAGCTTCATCAAGCCGATCAACTCGCGCGAGCTGATCCAGGCCGTGCGCGATATCGGTCCCGTGCGCGACGTGCTGATCATCGACGACGATCCGGGCTTCGCGCAGTTGGTGGAGCGCATTCTGCAATCACAGGGGACCGACTACACGATCCGTTCGTTCCATGCCAGCGACAGCGCGCTCCGGCAGATGCGCCTCAAGGTGCCCGACGTGCTGCTGCTGGACCTCACCATGCCCGATATCAACGGCATGCGCATCCTCGAATTCATGCACGGCTGTCCCGAGCTGGCAAAGGTCCCTGTGATTCTGCTCAGCGCCACCAACTTTGCCGAGGACCTGCTGTCGAATCACGGCAGCCGCGTGATGATCCAGCATCGCAGCCGGATCTCGACCACCCAGGTGCTCGACTATATCCGCGCGCTCAGCGAGGTGGTCCGCCGCCCGTAACACGCAGGCCATTCCTTGTGGGCGCGCTTCCGTGTCCCTTTTCCCGACCTCGTTTCTCTATCTCATAATCCCTGCCTGTCAGGATCGTGGCAGGGTTTTGGCAGTCCCACCAGCGCGACCTATCGTACAATGGAAAATGTCAATTTGTTTAATTTTATAGATTTGGTTCCACGTCAGCATTTCGTTTCTTAACCGCACAATCGTCTCAACCGTTCACCAAACATCCTGCTGCACACGTTCTCGCCGGGTTATCGCATGGAGGTGACGATACAGACAGATTCCCCTCAACAAGTCTTTCGGCTCAAAGCGCTTAGGCATGCCAGAAAGTCATTTTAGGGAGAAAGACACATGAAAAAGCTGGTTACGATCATTATTCTGTTAGCCGTTCTGAGTGGCTCTGCCCTTTCCGTCACCGCCCAGGGCGACGAAGAGTGGTGGGCTGCGGCGGCGGAGCCCTATCAGGGCGTAACGATCCGTGGCATTTCCGAGAGCACCCCGCCCTCCAACTACGTGGCGGACGTGTTGGCTTCCCAGTTCGAGGAACTGACCGGG
Source organism: Aggregatilinea sp. (assembly GCF_036822615.1). Classification (NCBI taxonomy): domain Bacteria; kingdom Bacillati; phylum Chloroflexota; class Anaerolineae; order Aggregatilineales; family Aggregatilineaceae; genus Aggregatilinea; species Aggregatilinea sp. The sequence goes on from NZ_DAISHJ010000014.1 coordinate 44,309, forward strand.
ATCAAGGTGGAATTTGAGCCGACGTCGTGGGACCAGATGTACGACAAGGCCATCAAGGACATGGAAGCCGCGACCGGCATCTATGACTTTGTCTACATCGAGCAGGACATCATCTACGGCTATCTGGCGCAGGACTACCTTGTTGACCTCACTCAGATGATGGATGACAACCCCGACCTCGTGTCGCCGGACTTCCACATCGAGGACTTCACCTCGTTCATCGACTACTTCATCAAGCCGGAAAACACCCACCTGTACGGCGTGCCGATGGAAGCCTTCATCAAGCCGTACCTCTATCGCACCGATCTGTTCGAAGATCCGGACATCATGGCTGCGTTCGAGGCGGAATATGGCTATCCGCTGGCCCCGGCCACCGATCACCAGCAGTATACGGACATCGCCAAGTTCTTCACCGAGTACGGCGAAGCCAACGACATGGACCTGTGGGGCAGCACCGTTCAGGCCGCCTCCGGCCATCCCTCGTCCTTCTACGAAGTGTTCGAGAGCGTGATGCCCACGTTCGGCATCTACAACTGGGGCATCAACCAGGAAACCTGGAAGGCCACGGTTGAAAACGGCGGCGAAATGAACAGCGACACCGCCAAGGCCGCCCTCCAGTGGTGGCTGGACCTGCTCCAGTACGCCCCGCCGGAATCCACCAGCAGCACCTGGGACGAGGTTGCGGCGACCTTTGCCGCTGGCCGCGCCGCTCAGGGCCTGGTCTACGGTGAAAACGCGGCCTGGATCGCCTCCGACACGGAGCGGTCGCAGGTGGTGGGCGAAGTCGGCGTTGCGCTGCCTCCTCTGGAGCCGGGCGTGATGGAAGCGGCTGAGGCCGGTGACGGCTACATCGGCTACTACGACGGTGGTGCCTTCGGCATCCCGCACTCCTCGAAGAACAAAGAAGCGGCCCTGCTGTTCCTGCAGTACATCGGCCAGCCGGCTGTTCAGGCGGACTGGGCTGCGGCAGGCTCGCGCATTGTCCAGACCGCGACGTTCGATGACCCGATCGTGGTTGCCATGGACGAGCAGACCAACGGCTACTACACGCTGATGCAGGACGAAGGCTACCTGTTCGCAGGCGCGCCGCCGTTCCCGTTCCACCCGCAGGTGCGTGAAGTGGTAGCGCCCTTCATCTATCAGGCCATTGCCGGTGAAATCACCGCGGCAGAAGCGCTCGATCAGGCGGCTGTCGCCGCTGAGGAAGAGCTGGTCCGCCTCGGTTACGGCGAGTAAGCTGTCGTAGTGGAAAAAGCGTGGGGTGGCCCCGAACTGGGGCCACCCTCCCTTTAACCAGCCGTAAACTAATCCTCTTGTTCGACAATAATTAAACCGGACAATACGCTATGCGCGAAAATCGAACCGGGTGGCTGTTTCTGTCCCCTTCACTGATTATTCTCTTTATTGTGGGCATGCTCCCCTTCTTTTACATTATGTATGTTGGATTCTTCAACTGGAACGTGTTCTCGGTGAACCCGGGGCTGCACTATGCGGGATTGGACAACTACCGCCGCCTCGTCTTTGACAAAGACTTTCTCAAGTCGCTGGAACTGACGATCAAGTTCGCGGCGTATGCCATCCTGTTCCAGCTCGTCATCGGGTACTTGCTGGCGAACATGCTCGCCATAGAGTTTCCGGGTAAGTCCATCTTCAGGATTATCCACACCATCCCGCTGATGATCGCGCCGCTAGCCGTTGGGGCCACGTGGCGTCTGCTGACCATCCCCGGCCTCGGTCCGGTGCCGTTCTACCTGGATCGCTGGCTCGGCTTCGACTACCGGCTCTCGGCCAACGCCGATCAGGCCTTCTGGACGACGGTCATCATGGACGTGTGGCACTGGACGCCCTTCGTCACCCTGACCATGCTCGCCGGGCTGGTGTCGCTGCCGCAGGAGCCGATGGAGCAGGCGCTGGTGGACGGCGCGAACCGCCTCCAGGTGTTCTGGTACGTCAAGCTGCCGCTGCTGCGTCCGGTCATTCTGAGCACGGTGTTCATCCGGCTCATGGACGCGCTGCGCACGGTTGACGAGGTGTGGATGCTCACCGGCGGAGGTCCGGGCGCGGCCACCCGGTACACCGGGCTGCACATCTGGCGCATTGTCTTTCCTAAAACCGACTACGGCTATGGGGCCGCGACGTCACTCTTGACCCTCTACTTCACGATTGTCCTGTCGTGGCTGCTCTACACAGCCATCGGCCAGCAGCGGCGCGGAGGAGTCAACTAGCCATGCAGCAACAGACAAAACGCAACAAGATGCTCCGCAAAATCGCCCGGTATGCGTCGGCCTATGGCGTCTGGATTGTCGCCTCGCTCATCACGCTGGTCCCGATCTACTGGATGATCATCGTGTCCTCGCGCAGCCGCGTGGAGCTGTTCGACCGGCCCAATTTCATCATTCACACCTTCTTCGAGCAGAACTATACCAACGTCATTTACGACTCGACGTTCCGGGGTTATATGTTCAACTCGATCATCATCGCCACGTCCAACGCGGTGCTGGTGACGGTCCTGGCCCTGCTGGCGACCTATGCCCTGTCGCGCTGGCGGCTGGCCGGGGCAGACAACATCTTCTTCTGGACCATCACCAACCGCATGGCCCCGCCCGCCGTGTTCCTGCTGCCGCTGTTCCTGCTGTTCACGAAGTGGTTCAAGATCGGAGACTGGATGCTGTTCGACACGCGCACGGGGCTGATTCTGCTCTACTGCGTGTTCAACTTACCTTTCTCCATCTGGGTGCTGCAAGGCATGATCGACGGCATCCCGGTAGAACTGGACGAAGCCGCGATGGTGGACGGCGCGGGCACGGGCATGATCCTGCGCCGCATCATCATCCCGCTGGCCGCGCCGGGACTGGCGATCACGGCCATTCTGAGCTGGATCTTCGCCTGGAACGAGTATCTGTTTGCCGCCACGCTGACGAGCGTTCACGCTCGAACCATTACCACCGGCCTCGCGGAGTTCGTGACGGTGACGGGCACGAACTGGGGCGAGATGGCCGCCGTCGCTACACTGACGCTGATCCCGTCCCTCATCTTCATCTCGTTCGTTCAGCGATACATTGTGATGGGCTTGACGTTCGGGGCCGTAAAGGAGTAGCACCGTGCACGATGAAAGCTTCTATGACACGACCGAGGTCGAGCAGGAAGCCGAAATCCCGAGCGTCTTGCCGTCCAGCCTGCCGGGCAAGCTGTATGCCCAGATTCACGGCAAGCGCCGGGGCTTCTTGCCCTTCGAGACCAACCCCTGGGACCGAATCTTCATCGGCCTCCTGCTGACGGTTGCGATACACTTACTCTGGATGCGATTCCTGGAAGAGTACATTACCCTGACGATAGCGACGATCCTGTCGCTGATCATCATGGTGATTCTCTTCGTCAGAGGATAGTAATCCGCAGGGCACGTTTGTGCCCTGCCATTCATTTTTAATTGAAAGGAATTAGGACCGTGGAAGCGCTGGTGTTAGAAAAGGCAAAGGAACTAAGTTTACGCGATATCGAGATCCCTGAGACGCTGGGACCGCACGATGTGCGCATCAAGCTGCATACGGTTGGCGTGTGCGGCAGTGACGTGCACTACTACGAAACGGGACGCATTGGCCCGTTCGTGGTCGAAGCGCCGATGGTTCTGGGGCACGAGGCCGCCGGGACGATCATCGAGATCGGCAGCGAGGTCAAGCACCTGAAAGTGGGCGATCGCGTCTGCATGGAACCCGGCATCCCCGATCCGAACGGCAAAGCGACGCGCCTGGGCATGTACAACCTCGACCCGGCGGTGCGCTTCTGGGCCACCCCGCCCATTCATGGTGTGCTGCGCCCCACGGTCGTCCACCCCGAAGCGTTCACCTTCAAGCTGCCCGATAACGTCAGCTTTGCCGAAGGCGCGCTGGTGGAGCCGCTCGCGGTCGGCATGCACTCCGCGACGAAAGCCCGCATCAAGCCCGGCGACATTGCGATCGTCATGGGCGCGGGGCCGATCGGCATGGTCACCATCCTGTCGGCGCTGGCGGGCGGCTGCGGGCAGGTCATCGTGACGGACGTGGACCAGCCCAAGCTCGATCTGGCGGCGACCCTCGGCCCGGTGACGCCGGTCAACATCAGCAAGGAAAGCCTCGTCGATGTCGTCAACGAAATGACCGACGGTTGGGGCGCGGACATCGTGTTCGAGGCCAGCGGCAACCCGCGTGCTGCCGCCAGCGTCTTCGATCCGCTCGCCCCCGGCGGCTGCGTGATCTACATCGGCATGCCCAACGACCCCATCGCCTACGATGTCGTCGCCGCGCAGATCAAGGAAGCGCGTGTGGAGCACATCTTCCGCTATGCACACGTTTACCCGAAGGCGCTCTCGCTGATGGGCGGCGGGCGGCTGGACGTCAAGCCGCTGATCACCGACAAATTCGACTTCGCCCACAGCATCGAAGCGTTCGAATTCGCGTCGCACATGCCGCCAACCTCGGTCAAGGTACAGATCGAGCTGCCACAGTAGCCTACGAGGGCCGCCATGGACTACGAAGCGAATGAGCCCCTACCCGACACGATGTGCGCGGTAGTGTGCCACGGCCCACGGGATTACCGCCTCCAGCGGTGGCCCGTGCCGCAGCCGGGGCCGGAAGAAGTCGTCGTCCGCGTGCAGGCAGTGGGAATCTGCGCCAGTGACCTCAAGTGTTACCAGGGCGCGGAAACGTTTTGGGGCAATGGAGAAACGCCCGCCTACTGCCAGCCCCCCGTCATCCCCGGCCACGAGTTCGTCGGGGAAGTCGTGGCGCTGGGACCCGGCGCGGCGGAAAAGTACAACCTGGCCCTGGGCGACCGGGCCGTTTCGGAGCAGATCGTCCCCACCTGGGACGACCGTTACGCGGCGCGCGGGCAGTACTGGCTGTGCTCGGAGCACAACGTCTACGGCTTCCGCCAGAAGACGTTCGGCGCGATGGCCGAGTACATGAAGTTCCCGTTCGGCGCGCTGAACTACAAAGTGCCCGACGCGATCCCCGCTGCCCACGCCGCCTTTATCGAGCCGCTGGCGTGCTCGATCCATGCGGTGCAGCGCGGCGAGATCGAGCTGGATCACGTCGTCGTAATCGCGGGGGCGGGGCCGTTGGGGCTGGGCATGATCGCCGCCGCGCGGCTGAAGAATCCGCGCCTGCTGATCGTCATCGACTACAACAATCACCGCCTCAACGTGGCGAAGGCGTGCGGCGCGGACATCGTGCTCAACCCGCAGCATACGCAGGTGGTGCAGGCCGTGCTCGACCTGACGGACGGCTACGGCTGTGACGTCTACATCGAAGCGACCGGCCATCCCGCCGCCGTGCAGCAGGGCCTGGACATGATCTGCAAGCGCGGCACGTTTGTGGAATTCAGCGTCATGGGCCAACCGGCCAGCATCGACTGGTCGATCATTGGCGACCACAAAGAGCTGAACATCCACGGATCGAGCCTCAGTCCCTATACCTACCCGATCGCCATCGACATGATCGCCAAAAAGCAGCTTCCGCTCGACCAGATCATCACGCATGAGCTGCCGCTGGCGGAACACCAGAAAGGTTTCGATCTGGTCGCGGCAGGCGATCAATCGATCAAAGTGGTTTTGAAACCGTGAGTCAAACACATCCTATCGTGAAGTGAGAAACGCGATGAAAGCAGGAAAGATCGAACAGCCCGGACGGGCAGGATTTTCCAGCGCCCCGGTGCCGGAGCCAGGCCCGGATGACGTGCTCATCCAGGTGCACGCGGCGGGCATCTGCGGCACGGATATCCACATCCTCAAGGGCGAGTACGAAGCGCGTTATCCTCTCATTCCGGGCCACGAGTTCAGCGGCGTGGTCGTGAGCGTGGGCGATAACGTCACGCGCTTCAAAGTGGGCGATCGCGTCACCGCCGACCCGAACATCCCGTGCAACCGCTGCCTCGCCTGCCAGCGCAACGAGCCGAACCAGTGCGAAAACTTGCAGGCGGTCGGCGTCACGCGTGACGGCGCGTTTGCGGAATACGTGGTCGTGCCCGAAGGCAACGTGTTCGCCATCGGGGAGATGTCTTTCGCGGCGGCGGCGATGGTCGAGCCGCTGGCGTGTGTCGCGTGGGGGCTGGAACGCCTCAGCATCCCGCCGGGAGCCAGCGCGCTGGTCTTTGGCGCGGGCCCGATGGGCTGCCTGCTCTCGCAGGCCCTGCACGCGTCGGGCGCGGCGCGCGTGGTCGTGACCGATGTCGTGCCGCACCGGCTGGCTCTGGCCGCCGAGTTGGGCGCGACCGAAACGGTGCTTGCCGACGACCAGCAGGATCGCAAGCTCCGCAGCATCGAGCCGGGCGGCTACAACCTCGTCGTGGACGCCACCGGCATCCCCAAAGTGCTCGAAGCCGCGTTCAGCTATCTGCGCGCGCGGGGCACGCTGTGGGTCTTTGGCGTCACGCCTAACGATGCGCGCGTCACGTTCCCGTCCTATGAGATCTTCCGCCGGGATCTGGCCATTCTGGGCAGCTTCGCCGTCAACCGGACCTTCCAGGAAAGCATCTCGATGATCCGCAGTGGTCGCGTGAAGGTCGAGCCGCTGATCTCGCATACTCTGCCGCTCGAAGACTTCGCGCAGGGGTTCGAGCTGGCCCAGTCCGATCCCCGGCGCATGAAGGTGCAGTACCAGATCGGATCGTAGCTCCTGGGGAGCGTTTTGAGTGGCGGAACGAGCCCCGGCAAAGGCTTGTTCCGCCCGCCCCTCTCGCCGCTCGTGTGCGGCAAGGGAAAACCATACAGCATTCAGCGCCGTTTCTGCCCCTCGCCAGTTGGGGGTGACGAGGGGCAGCGCGATAAGTATCGGTACGGCGGATATTTTTGTTGTCTGTTCCACTCGTCAGGTTCTGACAGCCTCTTACTAAAACTTACCCAAGAGAGGAAGGTTCTTTATGGCCGATGTCGTTTTGGAATCCAAAGGAATTTTAGAGCGCTTCAAGCTCGACGGGCGCACGGCGCTGGTGACCGGAGCAGGCCAGGGCATTGGCCGGGCCTACGCGCACGCGCTGGGCGAAGCGGGCGCGAAGGTCGCCGTGGTAGACATCGGGCAGGCGTTTGCCGATGAAGTCGCACACGAGCTGGCGAACAAGGGCGTGGATGCCATCGCCATCGCGGCGGACGTGACCAAACTGGACCAGATTCAGCGCATGGTGGACACGGTGGTGCAAAAATGGGGCGCGCTGACCATCGGCGTGAACAATGCGGGCATCGGCAACTGGACCGCAGCCCTTGAGGTGGACGAACACAACTGGGACAGCATCAACGCCTTGAATCTGCGCGGCGTCTTTTTCTGCGCCCAGACCGAAGCCCGCGTCATGACCGGGGCGGGTTACGGCAAGATCATCAACACCGCGTCTATCTCCGGCACGATCGCCAATACGCCCCAGCAGCAGGTGGTCTACAACACGACCAAAGCGGGCGTCGCGCACATGACGCGCACCCTCGCGGGCGAATGGGCGCCGCTAGGCGTGCGGGTCAACAGCATCAGCCCCGGCTACACGCGCACCAAGCTGGTAGACGATCTGCTGGCGACCCCGGCGGGGCAGAAGGTGCTGCCCACCTGGATGGCGATGACGCCCCAGGGCAAGATGGCCGAGGTCACCGACCTGCAAGGCGCGGTGGTCTATCTCGCGGGCGAAGCGTCCGACTTCATGACCGGCCACGACATGATTATCGACGGGGGCTACTGCGTCTGGTAAAGCGCGCAGCGCCCGCACACACACAAACAGGCCGGAGATGCTCCGGCCTGTTGCGTTTTCCGTATCAGGATCGCGCGGGGTTACATCCCGGCGGCGATAGCGACCAGATCTTCCTCGACCGTGGCCTTCGGCTTGATGTCGAATGCGCTGACCAGCACGTCCAGCACGCCGGACGACACGAACGCGGGCAGCGTCGGGCCAAGCCGGATGTTGCGCACGCCCAACGACAGCAGCGCCAGCAGCACGATGACCGCCTTCTGCTCGTACCACGCGATGTCGTAGCTCACCGGCAGGTCGTTGATGTTCTCCACGCCGAACACCTCAGCCAGCTTCATGGCGATCACCACCAGCGAGTACGAGTCGTTGCACTGGCCAGCGTCCAGCACGCGCGGAATGCCGCCGATGGTGCCCAGGTCGAGCTTGTTATAACGGTACTTCGCGCAGCCCGCCGTCAGAATGACGTGATCGGCAGGAAGCTGCTGCGCCAGCTCGGTATAGTAGGCGCGCTCCGCCTGCCGCCCGTCGCACCCGGCCATGACCACGAAGCGTTTGATCGCCCCGCTCTTGACCGCTTCCACGACCTTATCCGCCACGCTCAGCACCGCCGTGCGGGCAAAGCCGGTCGGGATCACACCGTCTTCGAGCGGTTTGGGGCTGCCCGACCGCAACGCGGCCTGAATGACCGGGCCGAAGTCCTTCTGCTGGCCCGCCTCACGATCCGCGATGTGCGGCAGGCCCGGCCACCCGACCAGTCCGGTGGTGAAAATGCGATCGGCGTAGCTGTCGCGCGGGTGAACGATGCAGTTGGTGGTCATCAGGATCGCGCCGCCGAACGCCTCGAACTCAGCGGGCTGGTGCCACCACGATCCGCCGTAGTTGCCGACGAGGTGCGGGTACTTCTTGAAGGCCGGATACGCATGGGCGGGCAGCATTTCGCCGTGCGTGTAGACGTTGATGCCCAGGCCCGCCGTTTGCTGGAGCAGCTCGTCCAGGTCGCGCAGATCGTGCCCGCTGACCAGGATCGACGGCCCGTCCTTAACGCCCGTGCTGACCATCGTCGGCTCCGGGTGGCCGTACGTGCCGGTATTAGCCTCGTCCAGCAGCGCCATCGCCTTGACGCCCATCTCGCCGCACTTCAGCACGGCGGCGGTCAGATCGTCCGCCGTGGCGCTTTCGTCCGCCGCGATCAGCAGACCCGTCTGCAAAAACGCCAGCAGTTCGTCGCTCGTGCGCTCCAGCACGTAGGCATGATCGGTATACGCCGCGAGCCCCTTCAGGCCGTAGGTCAGCAGTTCGCGCAGGGAGCGCACGTCGGCGTTCAGCGCCGCATCCGCCATCACGCCCACCAGACGGCCTTTCGCCAGGTACACCGCTGGCGTGTCATCGACGGGGGTCCAGGTGGCCGCTTCGGGCGCATGGCCGTTCGCGTGCGCCGCCTCGACCTGCTGGCGCAGACGGCTCCGCAGACTCACCGTGCGGCGGTTGACCGTCACGAAGTAATCGGCGTCGAAGTTCACGTTGGTGATCGTCAGGAACAGGCCCTCAGCGACGAACAGATTGACTTCATTGTCTTCAATGCCCAGCGCGCGTGCCTTCACCGCCCAGTACGACAGGCCCTTGAGCTGCCATACCAGCAGATCTTGCAGCGCGGCGACTTCGGGCGATTTGCCGCACACGCCGACCATCGTGCAGCCCTGGTTGTGCAGCGATTCCTGGCATTGAAAGCAAAACATAGACATGATCGTATGCTCCTCAGCAAATTAGTCTTTGGGACGCGGGGTCGCGGGTGGACGAATCTCGTAGGACAGCGCGATGGCGTTCGCCGGGCACATCTCTTCGCACTGGCCGCAGTAGGCGCAGTCGCCCGGTCGGACGATCACCGGAGCGCCATCGACCATCTCGACGGCTTTCGTCGGGCAGTAGTCCACGCACAACCCGCAGCGCGTGCACGCCGCCCTGTTCAGATCCGGTACCAGCCAGTCATCCATCGCGTTGAGCGTCCTCCGTTCATCCGCAGCACACTGTACAACACGCGCCGCCGGAAGAATGTGACTAAAGTCACAAACGGAGCAAAACGGAAAAATGGGAAAGTAGTGAGGGGGAAATTACAGCTCGGCGAGGACTTCGAGCGCGTCTTGATCCAGGATCGTGATCTGGTGGCGGTGAATGGCGATCAGCCCCTCTTTGGCGAAGGCGCGCAGCGTCCGGCTCACCACTTCGCGCACGGTCCCAATCTGCGCGGCGATTTTTTCCTGCGTCCACCGTCCGGGGTCGCCCGCGCCCATCTCCACGATCAGAAAGTTCGCCAGCCGCGCCCGCACGCTGCGCAGGCTGAGGTCGTGCGTCAGGTCGGTGAAGTGGTGCAGCTTGGCCGACAGCACGCGCATCACGGCCAGCGCGATGTCGGGCGTTTCGGTCGCAATGCGCACGAAATCGTCGGGCGGCACGGTCAGCAGCGTGGCCGGACCCACCGCCGCCACCGTCGCCGGGGACCGGCGCGGCGACAGGAACGCAGTCGGCAGATTGAACACATCTCCGGCCTCCAGCCGCGTCAGAAGCTGTTCGCGCCCGTCGAGGTTGGTGCGAAACACACGCAGCTCGCCCGCCACCACGAAAAAAACGTGGCCGTTGGCTTCGTCTTCCAGCAGAACCAGCTCGCCGTCGTCGTAATGCGTCCGCTGTGTCGCCGCGTCGAGCAGCGCCAGACTGGTCTCGGATAACCCGGCAAAAATGGGGACGTCGTGAAAGAGAGAGCGCATATTGCTCATGCGGGGAAGGCAGCCAATGAATGTGTGTAATGCGAGCGCTGTGCGTTTGATGCCGCCGCGAGATTGTAATCCAAATCGTGCCGGGGACCAACCCGCGCGGACCGCTAATCAGCCTCAAGCCCCTTGCGCGTCAGCTCAATCACACGTAAGCTTACTGTATAGGCTCGTAACTATGGACATGCCTTCCAATTATGAGATCCCCTTTTGGACGTTTTTCCAAAATACGTAAGTTTGACCGTTAAACAGAGTGTTTATGCGATACAATCTGCACTCATCGGACTGCTAAGAGTCCACATCCAAAAAGCGGGGACAAATCAAATCAAAGATGGACACGCCTAGACCAGAGAATCACAGTGAAGTCGAAACTCTCCAGCAGCAAATCGCGGCGTTGGAGAAAGAAAAACAAGAACTGTGCGATGCTCTGCGTTCTTATCAGGACCAGTTCACCGCTGTGTTCGAGCACGCAGGCGATTCGATTTTCGTGGTCGATCCGGTTTCGCTGCAAATTCTGTCTGCGAACGCGTTGGCGGAACACCGGTTTGGGTACAGCCGCGACGAGTTGCTGTCGCTCGGCCTGGACAAAATCGAAGTTCAGCCGAGCGACAACGGGAACGGCGGTCTGGTCTGGGAGTCCAGTTTCAGCGGCACGCGCGTCTACGAATGCCATTACCGGCGGAAAGACGGATCGTTGGTATCCGTCGAAGTCAGCAGCCGCTTCGGCGCGTTTGGCGAGCAGAACGTCCTCGTCAACTTCGTGCGCGACAACACCTACCGCAAGAAGATCGAGGCCGAGCGCGAACAGCTCATTGCCGAGCTGGACGCCTTCGCGCACACGGTCGCGCACGACCTCAAAAACCCCCTGGGCATGATTCAGGGCTACGCCAACATGCTCTCCACCGAGTTCGAAGACCTGTCTCTGACCGAAATCATGCAGTACCTGGAACACATCGAGTTGGGCGTCGACAAGATGGTGACGCTCATCGACGAGCTGCTGCTGTTCGCCAGCGTGCGCCGTCTCGACACGGTGCCGTCCAACCCGCTTGAGATGAAGCCGATCGTAGACGAAGCGCTCGCCCGGCTGCGCTGGATGATCCAGGAATACGAAGCGGAAATCGTCGTGCCCGACATGTGGCCGATGGCCTGGGGCTATCCGGCGTGGATCGAAGAAGTGTGGACCAACTACCTCAGCAACGCCATGAAGTACGGCGGCAGGCCGCCGCGTGTGGAACTGGGGTCAACCCCGCTGCCCGATGGCCGCATCCGCTTCTGGGTGCGCGACAACGGCGACGGTATCGCGGAAGACGACCTGTCGCGCCTCTTTAAGCAGTTCTCGCGCCTGGGAGATATGCGCGTCACGGGGCACGGCCTGGGGCTGTCGATCGTGTCCCGCATCATCGAAAAGCTGGGCGGCAGCGTTGAGGCCGAAAGCACGCCAGGACAGGGCAGCACGTTCAGTTTCCTGCTCCCCGCGCATTCCAGGTCCGATCAAAGCCTGAACTAGTGCAAACTGGCTAGGCGCCCGTCAGGCGCTGCTCGTACTCCGCCAGGATATCTGAGACGATCGTATCCACGTTGGCCACATCGAGTTCAACGGACGCGGCGGCGTACGCTTCTTCACCGATGCGAGTGACGATCCGCTCCACGATAGGCTGCGCGATCAGCACCTTCGTTTCGGCAGACACGGACGGATGCCGCAGCACCAGCCCGACCAGCGCCGCCGCGCGCTTCGGCGCGTCCTGGTAGGCCAGGATACCGGCCAGCCCGGCGAGCGCCTCCAGCATCATCATTGTGTACTTGAAGCGCACGGTGGCATCCAGCGCGCCCAGGTAATATTTCTCCGCCAGATCGAGATGCTGCATTGCCGACGCCGCGTGTCCCAGGTTGAGCGGGACCGCGGTGAGCGCATAACGATGGCCCGCTTCCTTGTAAACCCGCAGAGCCTCTTCGTAGTAGGGCGCGGCCTCTTTGAATCGCCGCGAATGCCGCAGGTTTTCCCCCTGGGCATTCAGCGCCCGCGCCAGAATCAGGGGGTTATGCGTGTCCTGCCGCGCCAGTTGCAGCGCTTCCGACAGATACGCGTCGGCTCGCTCGTGCTCGTGCCCGATCACCGACAGCGCCCCCAGCCAGATCAAGATATCGCTCACCACCGCCGTTTCGCCCAGCGTACGCGCCAGGGATAACGCCTCGGTCAGCCGCTCGTGCGCGGTGTCAATTTGCCCCTGCCGCAGCGCGATGGACCCCAGCAGCGTGAAGACGTCCACCACGCGTTTTTCGTTATGCTGTTCGCGCGCCAGCCGCAGCGCCACGTCACTGACGCGCAGCGCCTCGTCGAACGCGCCCTGGTTCATACAGGATCGCGCCATCTCGAACTGATCGTCCAGGTAGCGCGACGGCTCGTCCAGCCCCAGCCGCTCGTACAGCTCGATCGCGTGCTTGAGCATGTTCAGCGCTTCAAGGTACGATCCCATCTCGGCGGCATAGTGCCCGGCAAGGCTGGCGTATTCGGCTTCCTTGTGCGCGTCCTGCGCGATCTGCCAGTGGTGCATCAGCGCCGAGGCATAACTCGCACGGTCCTCAAAGGCCGCTTCAATCGCTTCCGCCGCCTGACGGTGCAGCCGGACGCGATCCGCCTCTGGGAGCTGGTTCAGGATCTCCTGGCGGATCTTGTCGTGCGTGAACCGCCACTTGCCGTCACCGATCTCGATGATCGCCGCGTTCGAGCAAATGCTGAGCCACTGTTCGAGATCCTTGCGTACATATTCCTGGTTGTGGTTGACGACGTAAGCCAGCAGGCCGAGATGAAGCTGCCGCCCCATGACCGAAGCCGCCCGCAGCACCTGCCGGTCCGGCTCGTTGATGCCGCGCAGGCGGCGCTCCACGATGCCCTGCACGCCGTGCGCAACGATGTGCGACGGCAGCTCCAGCGTGCTGATCTTCGACAACTGCCCGGCGTGCTCTGCCAGGGCGCGGACCGTCTCCACCAGGAAAAACACGTTGCCTTCCGTCTCGGCATGGAGCAGCTCGATCAGGCGCGGATGGCGGCCCATCTGGCCCAGCATGGCCTCGCTCAGCTCCGAGATCTCCAGGCGGGTCAGCCGTTCCAGCTTGATGTAACGCATCTCGGGGAACATCGCGGGAAGATCGGGCTTTTCGTCGTCGCGGAAGGACGCGATGATCATCACCGGCGCGCTTCTCGTCACCGAAATCACCGCGCGCAGCACTTCCAGGCTTTCCGCCACCCACTGAAGGTCTTCCAAAATGATCAGGATCGGCCCCGGATAGCGCTTGATCACGTCCATGATGACCGTAATCAGGCGATCGCGCGTGTCCTGGCTCGACAGGGCAGGCGGAGCGGAAACCGGACGCCCGATGAGGTCCTCGATATCGGGCACCAACATCGCCAGCACGCCCGCTTCGAGGTCGTTCAGCTCCACAGCGAGGCACATGCGGCGCACGATGTCGCGCCACAGGTGATAGGGCGGCCCGCCCTGCTCGATCCCCTGCCCGACCAGGACCAGCACGCCCTGCACCATCGCCTGAATGCGCGCCTTTTCGATCAAGCGCGATTTGCCCACGCCGCTCTCGCCGCCGATGAGCCAACTGCTGCCGGTCCCATTCTGCACGTGCACGACCGCATCTTCCAGCAGCGCGACTTCGGCGGCACGGCCCACGTAGGTCGCCGCCTGAAGGTAGCTCTCGCGGATTTCTGGCGTCTCCAGCACGATCGGATCGTCGATCAGGGCTACGAGGTCCTGAATGACGCTTGCGGCGCTCTGGTAGCGATCCTCAGGCCGCTTCGACAGCAGCTTGGCGATGACTTGTGCCAGCGGGCTGACCGGATGCCTCGATGGCCCGAAATCATCGTCGTCCTCGTCGTCGCTGGTGGCGGATCGCGGACTCAGCTCGATCGCGTTGATGGGCATCATGTCCGGCGGGCGGGTCAGGATGTCCTGAATCAGCTTGTACTGGTGTTCGGTGTTAAAGGGGTGGTGCCCCACCAGCATTTCGTACGCGATGACGCCCAGCGCATACAGATCCGTTGTTTCGTTGGCCTGCGTGCTCTGCGTAAACAGTTCCGGCGCGACATACGGCATCGTCCCGGTAATGCCCGTGATCTGGCCGTGCTGCGCCGCCAGTCCAAAGTCCAGCAGCTTGACCATGCCGCTCGAAATCAGGATGTTGGCCGGTTTCAGGTCGTGGTGAATCGTGCCGCGCCGGTGCAAATAATCGAGGGCTTGCAGCACTTGCAGCATCAGGTGCAGCCTGGCTTTGACGTCAATCGTCCGGCTGTATGTCAAAATATCCTTGGCATCTCGCAACAGCACCATCGTAAAGTAGGGCAGTGTGGGCTTATCGAGTTCCTTGTGAAAGCCGTAGTCCAGCACCGTGATGATGCGCGGGTGATGCATTGAAGCCAGCGTTTGAAATTCGCGCGCCAGCGCAATGTTTTTATCTTGTTCGGCGCTGTGCGGCATCAATGCAGCCGGAGTAACCGGGGAAAGGACCTGCTTCAGAGCAACCTCATGGCCGGTCAAGCGATCCACGGACCGGTACACAACACCCATGCCACCGTGTCCCAACTCTTCGCCCAGCTTATACCGGTTTGCGAAAAGTCGTTGTTGATTTATCATGGTTTTCCACAGTCTAAACTAACTATGGCAGCGCGCGGTGTTTTTTCGCCCCACGCGCCCCCCCTCCCGGACTGCGCCGCTACACCAGCGCGCAGGATGTTCTGGCCTCAAAGTAGTTCGTAACAAAAGGCCTGCATTTAGTTCCCCGCGTCAAACATCGAGCGTGATCCCGCCAACGGTTTGGTGGCTGGCGCGGGCCAGTTCATCATTGATGGCGTGGTTAATTAGAGCGCATAACGCGCCAAAATACACACATGGATCTCCGTCGCAGTTGACGCTGAAAAAGCTGTCATCCAGGAAAGGACAATCAATAACTGTCTGCATATCCAGCTCGACCGGCAGATCGCTAAGCGTCTCCTTCAGCCGCAGCAGGACCTCCAGCGAGGGCGCATAACTGCCCAACCGCACGCCCAACGCCAGGAAGCTGCTGCCGTTTCCTACCACCAGCCCCAGCGCCGACCACGCCTCCAGGCAGGCGCGCACGTCGTCCGCCGCCGCACCTGTTTCCTGCGCGAACCGGTCCAGGGCGCGTGCATTGCGCACCTCGTCGCAGTACAGGTACAGATCGCGCTGCCAGCCGGTGAGCACCGTCAGCGGCTGCACCGCCGCCGAGCGCAGATCCCAGATCAGCAGGTGCGACGTGAGATCCACGACCATGAGCGCGCTCTGGTCGTGCTCCCGCCGCCACGCTTTGGCGCGCCGGTACAGCGGCTTGGTATAGCCGTCGAGGTCGCGCGGCTCCTGGTAATCGTAGAAAAAGTGGTACGCCAGATTCGCGCGGGCCTGCGGGTCCAGCCCGGCGTACATGTAGTCGTACGGGATCGCCGGGCGCACGTTGGCGAACCCGTCCGCCTCGGCGCGGTTGAAATGCGGGCTGAAGCGGTCCAGCCGGATCTGCGCCAAACTGACCGGGGGATTCAGGTGGAACAGCAGCGGAAACAGCGCCGTCATCTGCTCGTAATCGGCGGGGTCCTCGCCGGGAAATCCCCACAGGATGTTCCAGTACACGTCGATCCCCAGTTCTTCGCCCCACTTCAAAAGCTGGATATTTTGCAGCCAGCTCACACCCTTTTTCATCAGCTTCAAGACGTGATCGTTGAGGCTTTCCACGCCCGGCTGAAGGTTCTTGATCCCCGCGTCGCGCAGCAGCACCAACTGCGATTTGCGCAGGTTTGCTTTGACCTCGTAAAACAGCTCCAGGTCGAGATCGAGGTCCGCCAGCATGGGGATGAAGTCGTTGAAATAGCGCATATCCATGATGTTATCCACCACCCAGACCGGCAGATCCGGGTAGCGATCCAGCAGCGACGTGAGTTCCCGCACGGCGCGCTCCGCCGACTTGCTGCGATAGGCCATCGTCTCGCCGTTGAGCCCGCAAAACGTGCAGTGACTGCGCTCGCCCCACCAGCACCCCCGCGACGTCTCAAACAGCACGCGCGTATTGGAGGGGCGCAGCACGGTGCTGCCATCCAACTGCTCGAAGAAGTCGTCGTAGTCGAGCAGCGGCAGCGCGTCCATATCCGTGACCGGCGGCGCGGTCGGCGGCCTGTCCACCAGCAGATCGATGTTGCGGCGCGTGAAGACGCCTTGCAGGTGCTCGACGGGGTCGCCGTCCAGCGCCAGCCGCACGAGGTCAGGGAAGATGTGTTCGCCTTCGCCCGACACCACCGCATCCACTGCCGGGAACTGCCGAACCGTCTCGACGCCCATCGTGCCCTCGCAGTTGCCGCCCCCCATCACGATGAACAGATCGGGGCTAGCGGCTTTCAACCGCTTCGCCAGGCACAGCGACGCGACGTGCTGCTGGAACGTGCTGGTGATGCCGACCACGCGCGGTTGGCGGTCGAGCACCGCCTCCACCGCCCGGTCCAGGAACGCCTCCACATGCGGCACGGCAGACAGCAGCCGCTCGATGTGCGACTCTGGTACGGGCGCATGGCGGTTGTTCAGCGGCGATTGGCGGCGCAGCACGTCGTCCACGAAGCGGCTGTGCATCGCATTCTGCCCGTCGAACAGGGCGTTCGCAAAGACCCATTCGCCCGCCAGATCCACGTAGGGATTCCCGCTCGAAATGTGGTTATAGGTGCTGCCCCCGATCATCTCTGCAAACAGCAGCGTCGCGTAGAAGATGTTCGCGGGAATGCCCTCCTGCGCCAGCACGCCCTTAAGCAGCGTCAGGCCGATCGACGGCTGAGAGATGGGGCCAAACGGCATAGAAACCAGCAGAACGGGTGCGGCAGTAAGAGGAATATCGGTACGGTTGGCGTGCATGTCATAGTGAGTCATGGCGACTTTTAAGTTCTGCGCGTTATAGCGGCAGATGGTTAGGATGTAAAATCAACGTTACGAGACCTTGCAAGATGCTCTTTCGCTCCGTATCATTAAGGAGCGGTCTGCAAGCGCCTCGCAAAAGGAGTTCCCAATGGCAAACGGCATCAAATGGTCAAGCATTGTTCAGAAAGCACAAGAAGATCCCGAATTTAAGAAACAACTTCTTAGCAGCCCCCGCGAAGCGATTGAAGGGTTTACCGGGATCAAACTGCCCGAAGGCGTCGAGTATATTGTACACGAGCAAACGCCATCTACCATCCACTTAGTCCTTCCCTACGCCGATGCCGACAAAGCACAACCGGACGCCTTCTTTGTACAGGACGATGACGACGCGGCCTCCAAGAAGTCTGATGCGTTCTTCGTGCAGGACGACGACAACATAGACGACCAGAAGTAGACGCTCCCAGCGGCTGCCAGTTTCGCAGCCCTCACGCGTCGTCGCCGCATGGCACAACAACACGGACCAGCTTGCAACGGCTGGTCCGTGTTTTTTGTGGGGGATTCCCAGGTCTGAGCGCGGGCGGCGCGCCCCGCAACGCCTCTACGAGCGGCCCGGCAGCGCGGCTCCCTGAGCAGACCTGACGGCGCGCGGATTGGGGCGCTGCTTGATCTTGATGCGGTACCACAACAGCACCGCGCTCACCAGCAAACTGGCCCCAAACAGGATCTGGAACCCCAGCTTGCCCCCGTCTGTGCCCGCCGTCAGGCCGTGCGCTGCCGCCAGCACAAACGCGATGTAGCTGGTGTAGTGCAGCAGCTTCCACGCCCGGTGGCTCATCAGCCGCTTCTTGAGCGCGAAGCTGGGCGTGATGACCACCAGCATCCAGAACGCCAGGATGCCCGCCCCGGTCGCCGCCGGGCGATACGGCCCGGTAAACGGGACCAGAAGGTCCGAAAGGCGATAGCTGAAATAGCTGTCGGCCAGCAGCAGCAAACCGTGCCCCAGCGCGAACCCCAGCGCCAGCCACGACAGCGACGCGTGCAGCAGCATCGTCAGCGGGCCGGGCGACCAGTTTTTCACCACGCCGCTGCTGATCGCCAATCCCCACAGCACCGAGAGCGTCAGCAAGGTGAATGCCGTCGTGCCGGACGCGCGGATCAGGTACCACGTCAGGTTACCGCTGTTCAGCAGCGACGTGTCGAATACGTTACTGTTCCACAGCCAGACCCCAGCCAGCGCCAGGACGAGCACGCTGAGGAGAATGGACAGAATATCCATCAAGGTCGAAGAGCGTTCCATGAGCCGTTGTCCTCGTGAGCAAGGTATGCGGGTGATTACACGCCGCCATCAGTCCGATGATAAATCCGCCGTCACGTACTTTTTGAGCGAGAGAACTGGTTTCGCACGCGTTCACCATCCCGCGATCCGTAGGGCGGGGCTTGCTCCGTCCGTTATTGCCGGGATCCCCGCGCCACATATGTTATGTGGGGGTGTTTCCCCTTCCCTCCGCTTGCGTGAGGGAAGGGGTCAGGGGATGGGGGGCTATAAGTTCATAACAGCCCCTAGTCGTCGTGCTCGAAGCCGTGTTCCTCGTAACCTTCGTGATCCTCGAACCCCTCGTGATCGTCGTCGTCCTCGAAGCGCCACGGGCTGGCGGGCTGCTCGATGGCAACCTGCGTATCGGGAGCGCTCAGCGACGGGATATCGTACACCGCGAGTCCCTGGCAGTCGCCCAGCAGCATTCCCGTATCACCGGAAGCCCACGCCGAGCTGCCATCCGCCGCCCCAACCAGCACCCAGGTGCCGTCGGTATTGGTGCCGCCCACCTGGAACCGGTCGCCGTTGAAGCCAAAGCCGAGCACGCTGTAGCCCTCGCCGGGGCCGCTGCGCAGATTGACCGCGGTCGCGCCCACCGAGAAGACGCAGATGCTGTTGGTATCGGCTGCCGCCGCGCTCGTGTCGGTCACGACCTGCGTGTCAGCCGGAATGTTCGCCTGCGTTTCGGACGCGAGCGCCATGCCATCCAGCGACGACGGCAGCGCATTCATCACGCGGACGTTCGCGGTGACCGCCTGTTCGATCTGCGGCGTCACCAGCATCAGGCGGTACGTGCCGCCATCGAGCACGAGCGACATGCCGTCGATCGCGCTCGCGCCCAGCGACGCGACGATCTGGCCCGCGTTATCCGTCACGTCCACACCGATCACCGCGCCGGGAAACGACACCTCGACCGTGCCGGTCGTCCCGTCCGGGATCGTCACATCGATCACCTGGGTCGGCGTGCTTGCGTCCAGCCTCACGTCAGTCGTCTGGTACATAGTGAGCGGCTGCTGCGCCTGGCTGATCGCCAGCGTCAGATCCGGCTCGGACAGGCTGGGCTGCGACGTCACGCGTACGTACGCTTGCGACGCATCTGCGAGGCGCTCCGCCGAGAGCGTATAGGTATCCGCGGTGGGCGCGAGCCGCAGTTCGAGTTGGTGCACGCGGCTGTCCGACGTCTGGAACACGGGCAGGCCGTCCGCATCCAGCACGAGCACCGCTGCTTCGACCATCTCCAGCCCGACCACGCCCGTGGTGCCCGGCGTCTGCGCCACCACCACGTCGATGCTGGGGGCGCTGTCGGTCAGCGCGATGTAGTCCTGCCCGCTCTGCGCCAGCGCGGGCCCGGCGGTCAGCAGCATCCCGACCATCGTTGCAAACAATAGAGCAGTCCGTTTCATCGTTTTCCCTCCATCTACGAGCATCTATGCCAGCGCCACGGTATGCGACATGAAGTCCTGTGTGGCGACGACCGCCCCAGTGGTCCGCACGACCAATGCGGCGTGTTGGGGCTGTTGGTTGACCCATTCCAGACCGGCTTCGCTGCCCAACAGCAGGATCGCTTTCGCGTACGCTTCGGCAGCTGTCGCCGTCGGGCAGATCACCGTGACCGATTGAACGTCCGTCTGCGCGGGCTGCCCCGTGCGCGGATCGATGATGTGATGCTGGAGCTTGCCGCCCTGCCGCCAGCGCCGGTAGTCGATCCCGGTCGTGGCGACGGCCTGATCGGCCAGCGCGACGGACAGGATCGGCGGTGTATCGTCCGCTGCCCCCGGCTCTGCGACGGCCACGACCCAGCCGGGCTGGTTCTGCGGTGTGCCGCGCGCCACCAGATCCCCTCCCGCGTCCACCAGACACGGTCCATACGCCGCCAGCCGGTTGGCGATCAGTTCCGCCGTCCAGCCCTTCGCCGTGCCACCCAGGTCGATCTGCGCCCCAGCCGGAAGGCGCACCGCCCGGCGCTTGGGCGCGAGTGCGACGCTGCGCCAGTCGGGCACGATCACCGGCTGCTCCGAGGCGGAGTCCTCGACAGCCGCTCCCGCCCGGATTTCATCGAAGCTGCGCGTATACCCCGCCGCGACCAGTGCGGGCAGGATCAGCGGGTTGTACAGCCCGTCCGTCAGCGCGGCGGCATGTAGCGCCTTTTCGATCGCTCGGTACAGGACGTCGCTGACCGTCACCCACTGCCCGCTGCGTGCGTTCAACGCGTTGAGTTCGCTCTGCGGGCGGAAGCGCGTCAGGCGCGCTTCGATCTCCTCGACCCACGCGGGAACCTGCCGCACGATCGTGGGGCCGTCGCCCTCGGTTTCCACCCAGACGTTAAATTCCGATCCCATCGCGCGGAATGAAAAGACGTACTGCTGCGCGTTCATCGTGACGACCTTGTGCGCGGCTGGACAAAGAACTGGGATGATGACGATGAGGACGTGTTCGACGGCACGACCTGCACCGGGCTTGGCGGCGCGATGGTGACGGCAGAGGCGGTGTCGTCTTCATCGACGGATAACACATCGTCGTCCCCGTCGTGCCGGATGATCGTGATCGTCGGGGCGACCTCTGCGGCAGTGCTCGTATCGACCGGCAGCGCCGCTTCGACGGCAGTCTGGCCGGTGGGCTGCACATCCAGCGACGCCAGACTTTGCGCGCCGATGATCGTGGCCATGGTGCTGCCCGTAACGAGGGAAAGCCGGACGAGAAATCGCTTGGAGGTTGTGAGCTTGTTATTCGATGCCATGAGTCTGCGCTCCTTCGTGTGATGTTCAAAGGATAAGCGCAAAGCTCAATTACTGTCTTAAACGAAACTCAAATCTTGTTAAATCCAGCTTAAATCCGCAAAAACAAGCGATCGCTGAGAGGAAGCTCACCCGCCCATGCCGCCGTGTGAAGGCAAAAAAACACCCGCAAGCGGCAGCCTGCGGGTGTCGTGATTTAACAGTGAGCGGGCGTGTGGTACGCCGCTGCGCGCGGATTAGACCCGCTTGTTGGCGTGCGGATCGAGCGCGTCGCGCAAACCGTCGCCCATGAAGTTGAACGCGAACATGATGAAGAACAGCGCCAGCGCCGGGAAGATCGCCTGATTGGGATAGCTGATCAGCGCGTTCGAGCCGTCCGAGATCATCGCGCCCCAGCTTGGACGCGGTGGGTTGACGCCGAGTCCAATAAAGCTGAGGAATGCCTCGAAGGATATGTATCTTGGGATTGCCAGACTTTCCGCGACGACGATCGGCCCCAGGATGTTGGGCAGGATGTGGCGGAAAATGATCGTGCTGTTCCGCGATCCGATAGACACCGCCGCTTCGATATATTCCTTCTCGCGGATCGACAGCACCTGTGCGCGCGCAAGGCGTGCCGTGTCCATCCACGACGTCAGGCCGATGCCGATGAAGATGAAGAACATGCCGCCGAATGCGGCGTCCAGTTGGTTCATCTTGTACGCCAGCGTGCCTTGGTCGCCCTCGTTGAAGCTGGCGCGGAAGAACGCCATCAGCAAGATGACCAACAGCAGGGTCGGGAAGGCATACATGATGTCCACGATTCGCATCATCAAGTTATCGACTTGCCCCCCGACATAGCCTGAGACCATGCCGAAGATCGTTCCTACCAGCAGGCTGAAGAATGGACCGATGAACGCCACCGACAGCGAAATACGCGCCCCATAAATGATGCGGCTTAACAGGTCGCGGCCCAGATTATCCGTGCCCAGAATATAGTCGTCGTTGACGTTGACGTAGCCGCCCGGCTGTTCCTCCAGCGGCTTCATCTTGGGGAAGATATCCACGATCCATGACGGCGCGGAGTTCAACGCCAGATAGTTCTGATCCGTGTAATTATGGGGGGCGACCTGCGGCGCGAAGATCGCCGCCAGAATATTCAAAATAATGATCACGAAACCGACCAGCGCGGCTCGGTTGCGCCGCAGTCTGCGCCACGCGTCCATCCACGGGCTGTGGCTCTGCTGGGCCCTACCGCCAAGCTGCATGACGCCGCTTGCGCTGCTAGCGGTCTGTTCCTGAGGGGTCACATCGACAGCTGACATGGTTGTTATCCTAACTCAGGCGGATGCGCGGATCCAGCCATGCGTACGTGAGATCCACCAGGAAATTCGCAACGACGATGAAAAACGCGAAGATGAGGGTTGTCCCCATGATCACGGAATAGTCGCGGTTGGTGATGCTGGTGACGAAATAGGAGCCAAGACCGGGAATACCGAATACGCGCTCGGTGACGAATGTCCCGGTAATCAGCGCGGCGAACAGCGGCCCGATGATGGTCATCACCGGAATCATCGCGTTCTTCATCGCGTGGACGATCACCACGCGGCGCTGGCGCAGCCCCTTGGCATAGGCGGTGCGGATATAGTCTTCGTTGAGCACCTGGAGCAGGCTGGCGCGCGTCAGGCGGGCCAGCAGCGCCGATTGTGCGAAGCCCAGCGCGAACGCGGGCAGAATCATCTGGTCGAAGTCCCCCCACCCGGACGTGGGGACCCAGCCCAGCTCGACGGCGAAAATGTACTTGAGCGTTGGCCCCAGCACGATCACCGGCACCGACACGCCGAGGATCGCTGTGCCCATGCTGATATAGTCCACCGTCGTGTTCTTGCGCAGTGCCGCGAGGATGCCCAGCGGAATGCCGATGATCATCGCCACCAGCAGCGCCAGCACGCCCAACTGAGCCGACACGGGCAGGTGGTCCCGCACGATGTCGTTCACGCTCAGAGTAGGCGACTTATAGGACGGGCCGAAGTTAATCCAGCGCAGCGCCGCGTCGTCCACCAACGGCAGGTTGATGTTCACGAGATAATCATCGGTAACCGAAAATACCTTTTCCTGGGACGTGACGCGCGGGATGAAAATATCAACCATGTAGTCCGCGTACTGGGTCGGCAGCGGATCGTCGAGGTGGTATTTCTGGTTGAGGTTTTGCAGCACGGTCGGGTTCAGCTTCTTTTCAGTGCTGAACGGCCCCCCAGGGATCTGGTGCATAATGAAAAAGGTAATCGCTGAGACGACCAGCAAAACCATCAACAAGTATAAGAAGCGTCTGACGGCGTACTGTCCCATGTTTGACCCTTAGATCTCCAGCTCTTCTTCAGACAGGGGAGCGCACGTGGATGCACGTGCGCTCCCCAAAACTAACATCTGGCAAACGCTACTGGGCGATGTCCCACTTGTCCAGGCGCTCGATACGGTTCACAGCGTAGGACCGCTCCACGGAGGGCTTGGTCATCTGCTGCGAGGTGTAGTAGTAGATGGGCGCGATGGCGGCGCTCTCGTTCACGAGCATGTATTCGGCTTGCGCGTACAGTTCCGTACGGGCCGCAACATCCTCGGTCACGCCAGCTTCGTCGAGCAGCGCGTAGAATTCATCCGTGCCCCAACCGGTGTGGTTGTTGCTATCGGGACCCTTGGTGCGATACACGTCGTTGATGAAGCTGTTCGCATCCGGGTAGTCATAGCACCAGCCCAAACGCCACACGTTCGGCGCGTCACGGCGCAGGGTCTCGTTGTAGGTCTGCGCGTCCTGCGCGGAGATCTGAACGTCGATGCCCAGCGTGTCTTTCCACATCTGCTGGACGGCCTGCGCGATGGTCGCGTGCGCGGAGGAGGTGTTGTGCATCAGGGTGATGGACGGGATGTCTTCCAGAGTCTGGCCGGTCTCATCCAGATAAGCCTGCAGTTCGGCCTTCGCGCCATCAACATCGCTGTGGATCGCGAGGTCAGGATAGTCTTCCTGGCTCGGGCCAGCGGCGACGTCAGGACGGGTGAAGAAGCCAGCGGGAATCTGACCACCCGCGGTGATCTGGACGATGGTGGCACGGTCAATCGCCATCGACAGCGCGCGGCGCATGTGGACGTTGTCCGTCGGGGCGATTTCGGTGTTGAAGCCATAGTAGTAGGTGCAGGTGTCCGGGCCGATGTGCAGGTCATCCGGGTACTGCGCCTGGAGGCGGGGCAGGTCCGACAGCGGGATGGTCGGGATCCAGTCCAGCTCACCGGCCTCGTAAGCGGCCAGCATCGCCGGTTCTTCCAGGTACGTGAAGACGACTTCGTCCAGCTTCGGCTCGGGCAGGGTTTCGGTCGCGGGCCAGAACGGGTTCTTGACCAGGGTCACCTGAACGTCATGTTCCCATTCCTTCAGCGCGAACGCACCGTAGCTCGGGTAGCTGCCGGCTTCGGTCCAGGCATCGCCGTATTCTTCGATCGCCCACTGCGGCTCGGGACGGGACATCCACATGCCGTAGATCATGGGCAGGAAGCTGGCGGCCTTCGGCGAGGTGAAGGTCAGGGTGTAGTCGTCCACCGCGGCGACACCGAGTTCGGTCGCTTCACCGGCCAGGGCGGCTTCACCACCGACGATCCAGGGCGCGAGCACGCCCGCGTACTGCGAGCCGGTCGCCGGATCGAAGGTGCGGGTGACGCCGTAGACCACGTCCTGAGCGGTCACGACACGCGGCGCGCCGGATTCGTCCATGATCTGGACCACTTCACCGGCGGAGGCATCGTAGGTCACCCACGGCACATCGTGCATCAGGTTAAAGGTATAGGTCAGGCCATCGTCAGAAACGGACCAGTCGGTGGCGAGACCGGGCTGAATTTCAACCGTGTTCTCGTCGAAGGTGGTCAGGCCGGGGTACGTCTGATTGATGATCTGGATTTCGTTATTCCAGGTCGCCAGCGAGGGGTCGAGGATGACGTCACCGGGCAGATACGCGGTGTGCAAAACCTTAATATCCTGGGCGCTGGTGAGGCCAATGCTGCTTCCCAGCACTGCTACGATGAGCGCACAAACTACTAAAACTGATTTGAAGCGCGAATGCATGTGTCTCTTCTCCTTGGCGTATGTCGCGCCAACACTAGGGGTTGAAATCATTATACGTTAATTTGCAGCATTATTATCAGTTACAGGATGGCGTTCATCAAGGATGATTTCCAACGCTGGATCTTGGAGAAGGCGTGCTGTTATGCCCTGCCTGGCTTTATCTTATACGTAACGACGGCGTAATATTGGTCTGTCAAAAACAGCGATCGATCAATTCACACGGCCCACACGTATTACCATAGATAATGTTGAAAGCTCACCATTTTACTGGGCGGGGATGCCGCGGAGCGCAGACAAGAATGATGCTGACGTGGAAGCTGTTCAAGCGCATCAACATCGCAGGCGAAGCGATCGACAATCCGGTCTATCTCCGCGAAATCGAGTGTTACCCCGTGTGGTACGCCGCCGCCCAGCACGTCAACCGCATTTCCGTCCTGCGCGTCGGCCTGGGATCGCTGGGCGGGCTGGCCTGCATTCTGGGCATGTTATACGTGAACAACCTGCTGTTTCTGCTCGTCCCGCCTCTGATCGTCTTGATGGCCGCCACCGGCCTGACGCTTGGCCCCATCATCGCGCGGGAGCGCGTCAGCCTCAACTGGCCGCTGCTGATGGTCATTCCCGATGGCGTCGAAGAAGTGCTGATCAACAAGGCCGCCGGGGCGCTGGCGTGGATCAGAAACCTGCTTTCGGTGATGATCATCCTGCTGGGAACGGCTGCGATCGGGGTCGGGCTGGGCAGTCTGGCGCTGCTGCCCACCGGGCGCGGCCTCACCCCCAACTGGCCGACGACGCTGCTGTGCGGCGTGCTGCTGACGCTGCCCACGGTTACCGCGTTCATCTACATTGTCGACCGCGCGCAGCAGTACGTCCTGATCATCACCTCGGCGCTGGCCGCGGGCGCGTCTTCCACGTCCGTGCCCGCCTCGATCATTGGCGCCAGCATCGCCACCGCCGCCATCTGGGCGCTTGAGATCGTCACCACCGGGCTGGTGCTGCTCGTCCAGCCCGGCAGCATCGATTTCACAAACAGCACCACCCTGCTGACCCTGATCACCCTGGGGCCGATGCCCAGTTACATCATGCAGCTCGATATGGCCCGCGCCGTCGTGTATATCGCGCTCACGCTGGCCGTGCGCGAACTGCTGATCCGGGCCGTCTGGCGCTATACCGTTCAGCGCGCCCGTTCCGAAGCAGGCGAGGGCGGGCTGGAACATCCCCTGCGGCGGCTCATCTCCCATTGATCGATCCGCACCATTCTCTATATACCCCATAGCTACAGCCTCTCCTGGCACCAATAGTCAAACCGGTGTTTGAATAATTTCGACTTGATTGACTCTCGTTCATAATTGTTCTATTATGAACACATAAGAGTTCCTTTAACAACAAAGTCGAACATTTACGAACATGATCCCCAGCGAACGCGATAACATCATCCTTTCCCGAGTCAACGACCACGGCATAGCAACGGTGCGCGAGCTGGCTCAAGCGTGCGACGTCACCGAGATGACCATCCGGCGCGATCTCGCCCGCCTCGATGCGATGGGCATGCTGCGCCGCACCTACGGCGGCGCGGTCAAGCTGTCCGAAGGCGACGCCGAGATTTCCGGCGCGCTGGCCGAGCACGAAGATCTGGCCCCCGACGCGCTGATCCTCGCCCCGGTCCAGAACAACACCGCCCACACCATCCGCGAGCGCGCCATCCGCAACCAGATCCCTTTCATTGCCGAATCGTCCCCGCAGTCCGGCGCAGTCTACCTGGGGCCGGACAACTATCAGGCCGGGTACGAGTTGGGCGTGTGGACCGGCGCGTACTTCCGCGAGCACGTCGGCGGCGAGGCGCACATTCTGTGCATCTCGCAGTACGGCCTCGCCAACACCAAAGCCCGCACCGACGGTTTCACGGCGGGCGTACGCGACGTTCTGGGCGACGAGGCTCACATCCTGACCGTAGACGGGCGCGGCATCTACAGCGAGGTCTACCGCATCGCTACCGATGTCCTGCGCCTTCACCCGCACACCAACGTGATTTTTGCCATCAACGACGACTCGATCCTGGCGGGCATCCAGGCCTATCGCGGCCTGCGCTACGACGTGGAAAACCTGATCGCGGTCAACGTCGGCGGCGAAGGCTCGACGCTGTTCAACGCGCTTCAGCAGCCGGGCAGCCCGCTTAAGGCGTGCATGGCGCTGTTCCCGGAGATCGTCGGCTACGTGGGCGTGGAGCTGGTCGCGCGGCTGTGGTCGGGTGAGCAGCTTGGCGACGAGGTGATCACGCCCCGCGCGCTGCTTACGGCGGACACGCTGACGGCGTATTACTACAACGACGAAAACGCCTGGATCTTCGACACCGACCACCTCGCCGCCCTGGTCGATCCGGTCTGGCTGGAACCCCGCGCGGCGGTTCCCCAGCACCAGCTCTCGTTTGTGGTCCACTACCCCACCCACGAGTGGTACCAGAATCTCGCGCGCGCCATGAAGCGCCGCGCGGATGCGCTCGGCATTGTCTTTTCGGCGGTGGATGTCAACGAAAACGTCAAAGCGGAGATCCGCGACCTGCGCTGCCTGATCGGCAAGGCCGCCGCCGATTACGTCAACGATGGCGAGACGATCATCCTCGACACCGGCACGGCCACGTCCGACATGGCCTGTTACCTCGCCGCGCGCCAGAACCTGACCGTCGTCACCAACTCCATCGACGTCTGCAAGCTGCTCCAGCCCGATTCCAACATCGACCTCGTGTTGACCGGCGGCAGCCTCGACCGCGACGCGCAGGCGCTGGTCGGGCGCGGCGCGCGGCTGCTGCTCAAGCAGATGCACGCCGACAAAGTATTTTTAGTCGCGGGCGGTCTGTCCAGCGCCTTTGGCATCTCGTCCATTACCGAAGCCGAAGCCGACATCCGCCGCACCATGATCCAGGCCGCGCGCGAAGTCGTCGTGCTGGCCGATCACACCGTCATCGACACGGATGCCAAGTTCCATGTAGACGGCATCGATCGCATCGACACGCTCATTACCGATGCGGGCATTCGGGCGTCACAAAGCCTCGAATTCTCGCAGCAGGGCATAAAAATCATTATTGCGGGTCAACCCACCCATTCCTGACGCAGCGCCACCCCGCAGCCCGTTCAATGCCGAGTGCAAGAGAGGAGGCCGTTCCAAACCATCTCGTCCGTGGAACAGCGCACGCATAGATTAGTTCTTCGATTTTGCTTGAAAGGATTCTCAAATGAAACGTATTGGCTTGATGCTGTTGATCGTGATCCTCGCCATCCCGGTGCTTGGGAACGTCGGCGCGCAGGGTGACGATGTCGTGACCCTCACGTTTTGGGACAACCAGCAGACCGAATCGGGGCTGAGCGCCTACCAGCAGGCCGCCGTGGACGAGTTTGAAGCGGCCTACCCGAACATCAAAATTGACGTGGTCACCGTGCCCTACACCGAATACCAGGACCGCCTGATCCTGGCAGTGCAAGGGGGCAATGCGCCCGATATCTCGACAGTGGACCAGATTTGGAACCCTGCATTCGCTGTCGCCGGTGCGGTCATGCCCCTGGACGATTATATAGCAAACTCTGAAACGGTTGCAGAAGACGCATTCTTCCCCGGTGCGTGGCAGTCGGCCATGTGGGACAACCAGGTGTGGGGCATCCCCTTCAACGTGGACGTCTGGCAGTTCAGCTTCTATAACAAGGCGCTGTTCGAGGCCGCTGGCGTCGATCCCGAAAGCATCACCACCTGGGACGGCCTGAAAGCCGCCGCCGAAGCCCTGACCGATCCCGACGCCGGGCAGTACGGCGTGGGTCTGTTCGGCTTCCCGAACGAAAGCATCGTCGTGGTTGTGGACTCGTTCATCTTCTCCAACGGCGGCGCAGTGCTGCACGAAGACGGCTCCTGCGCGCTGGACGAGCCGGAATCGGTGGAAGCGCTCAACTACCTCGTGAGCCTCATCCCCTACGCCCCCGAGGGCCTGCTGAACACCAAAAACGAAGACATCCGCCAGCTCTTCCTGAACGGCTCGGTCGGCATCGAATGGTGGCCCGCGCTTGAGCAGCCCACCCTCCAGAGCAGCGAGCTCGATTGGGGCTTCGTGGCCGGAACCGCGCCCGAAGGCAAGACCCCGGTCGGCACGTACGGCGGCTGGAACCTCGTGATCTACGATCAGTCGCAGCACAAGGAAGAAGCCTGGAAGTTCATCGAGTTCCTGACCAGCAAGGACGTCAACGGCAAGGTTGTGGACCTCATCCCCGCCAATATCGAAGCGGCGCAGTCCTTCCTCGCGGAAAACCGCGAAGGCGCTGACATGATCCTGGAGCACCTGAACAACGCCCAGCCGCGCCCGCTGTCGCCCAACTACCTTGAGCTGTCCGACATCGAACAGCAGATGATCCAATCCATCTTCAGCGGCGCCGCCGTCGAAGATGCCGTGGCCGACGCCTGCTCGCAGATCAACGATCTCGGCTAGTCCGCCGCTGAGCGCGAGGATCGCCCGTCTCCCCTACTGGCGGGCGGTCCTTCGCCTTAAGGATGCAATCGATGGCCGCTCAAATCAGGGTTCACACCGCCAAACGCAGCTCACCTCAGCGCAAAGAAACACACGGTCTCGGTCTGGCGATTTTGTTCGTGCTGCCCGCCGCTGTGCTGGTGCTCACGCTGATGTACTATCCCATGATCCGCACGTTTTACGAAAGCCTGTTTTCGACATCGTTCCTCAACCCGACGCCCGAATACATCGGCTTGCAGCGCTACAGCGACATGCTGCACGACAGCGATTTCTGGCAGATCGTACAGAACTCGCTGGTGTGGACCATCTCCGTCGTCCTGTTCCAAAACGTCTTCGGCGTGCTGACCGCGCTGCTGCTCAACCAGAACCTGCCGGGCAAGAGCCTGATGCGCGGCATCGTGCTGCTGCCGTGGGTGCTGCCGGGCATCGTGGCGGCGCTGCTGTGGCGCTTCATGTACGATCCCCAGTTGGGCCTGATCAACTCGATCCTGATCAGCCTCGGCGTCACAACGCAAAAAACGGCGTGGCTGGCCGAGCCGGGCATGGCGATGGTCGCGGTGATTGTCGCCGCCGTGTGGAAGGGCTTCCCCTTCTCGACCGTGATTTACCTCGCCGCGCTGCAAGGCGTGGACCAGCAGCAGATCGAAGCGGCGCAGATCGACGGCGCGAACGCCGTGCAGCGCTTCTTCCGCGTGGTGATTCCCTCCATTTCTGGGATCATCCGCCTCAACCTGCTGCTGACGACCGTGTTCACCTTTAATTACTTCGACATGATCTGGGTCACCACGCGCGGCGGCCCGCTGGACAGCACGCACATCTTCCCGACCATCATCTACGAATACGGCTTCGGCAAGTTCAAGTTCGGTGATGCGGCGGCCTACGGCGTCGTGGCGGTGCTGATCCTGTCCGTCTTCGCGCTGCTGTACCTGTACGAACTGCGCGAGAGCATTCGCGGGAGGGCATCATGAGCGTTGCGGCCTACCAGCGTCCCCGCCAGCGCCTCGTGCGCAACATCACGCTGATCGCGCTGGAAATTCTGCTGGCGCTGATCGTCCTGCTGCCGTTCTTCTGGATGTTCAGCGTCTCGATCAAACCGGCGAACGAACCGTTTGCGATCCCGGCGCGGCTCTGGCCCGATCACCCGACGCTCGAAAATTACCAGAACGCCTTTTACCCGGAGTTCCGGCGCTATTTCCTGAACAGCATCGTCGTCTCGCTGGCGACCACCACCATCTCGCTCAGCGTGGGCCTGCTGGCGGCATACAGTTTCAGCCGCTTCCAGATCCGGGCGCTCAGCGCACTGTTGGTGCTGATCATCCTGGCCCAGATGTTCCCCGTCTCGGCCATGATCATCCCCATCTATAAGATCATGCGCGACCTGCACATGCTCGATACCTACCCCGCGCTGATCCTGGCCTACCTGACGCTGACGCTGCCCGTGTCGATCTGGATGTTACGCAGCTTCATGGAGAACATCCCGCTCGATTTGGAAGAAGCCGCCACCGTGGACGGCGCGACGCGCCTTCAGGCGTTCGTGCGCGTGGTGGTCCCGCTGGCCCGCCCCGGCATCGTCGCTACGGGCGTGTGGATCATCGTCGTGACATGGCAGGAATTCCTGTTTGCGCTGGCGTTCACCTCCAGCCGCAGCATGCGCACGCTGCCGATCGGCATGAACGACTTCATCGGGCAGTATGGCATCCGCTACGGCGAGCTGATGGCGAGTTCCGTCATGGTCTCCGTGCCGGTGATCGTGCTGTTCATGTTCCTGCAGCGCTACTTCGTCGCCGGGATGACCGCCGGGGCTACGAAAGGCTGACGGGCGCGGCGATGATCGAGTTGCGCGGCATCACCTGGGACCATCCCCGCAGCACGGCGCCCCTGGCCGAAAGCGCCCGGCGCTACGCGGCCCTGTCGGGCGTCCGCGTGATGTGGGACGTGCGCTCGCTGACGGCCTTTGGCGACGCGTCCGTGGAAGATCTCGCCGCCGCGTATGACCTTGTGGTCCTCGATCACCCGCACATCCCGCTGGCGGCGGAGGCGGACTGTCTGCTGCCGCTCGACGAGCACCTCCCGCCCGCGCAGTTGGACGCTCTCGCCGCGCAGAGCGCCGGGCCGAGCCACGCCAGTTACGCCTACGCCGGGCACCAGTGGGCGCTGGCCCTGGACGCGGCGGTCCAATCCAGCGTGCGCCGCGCCGACCTGCTGCCCGATCCGCTCCCGCAGACGTGGGAGGACGTGCTTTCGCTCGGCACGGATCTGCGGGCGCACGACCTGTGGCTGGCCGTCCCGCTGGGACCGACCGACGCCCGCGACAGCTGGCAGACGTTGTGCGCGGGCCTGGGCGAGCCGCTGGGGACGGAGCCGGACGGCTTCGTCTCGGCGGAAACGGGCATCGCCGCGCTGATCCTGCTGCGCGCCCTGGCCCGGATCGCGCATCCCGCCAGCCTCGACTGGACGCCGATCGCGCTGCTCGACCACATGCGCGACCATGACGACATAGCGTACTGTCCGCTGGTCTACTGTTACGTGACCTACGCGCGCGACGACTCCCCCGGCCACGTCCTGACCTTCGACCCCGTGCCGGGCGTGAAGGGCGCGATCCTCGGCGGGGCGGGTTTCGCCGTCTCCGCCGCGACCGCGCATCCCGCCGCAGCGTGCGCGTATGGCGCGTGGCTGTGCGGCGTGGAGGCGGCGCGCACCTGGGTCGTGGCAGCGGGCGGTCAGCCGGGCAACGCGGCGGCATGGCAGGACGACGCAGCCAACCGCCTGACGCACGACTTCTTCCGCCGGGTCTATCCGGGCCTGCACGCCGCCTACGTGCGGCCCCGACTGGCCGGGTTCCCGGCGTTTCAGGCGCAAGCCGGGCAGACGATCCACCGCTTTTTGCGCGAGAGATCCGATCCGCGCGCCTGCATGGCCGCGCTGGCCGATCTCTACGCGCAAACCTGCGCCCAACCCGACGCCCCCACACGAGAGGAGACGGCATGACGGACTTCACCTTTGACGGCCCCATCTTCCAGGCGCGCATCGACCTCGACCCGGTCGTGCCGCTGTATGTGTATCTCGTGAAGGGCGCGACCTATGCCGCCTGGATCGACAGTGGCATAAAGAGCATGTTCCCGCTGCTGCAAGCGACGATGGACCGCGCCGGGGTCGTTCCGCAGGACCTGCGCTTCGTGCTGCACACGCACTCGCACCACGATCACATCGGCTGCAACGCGCAGCTTCGCGCCGCGACGGGCTGCCTGATCGCCGCCCCGGCTTACTACGCCGCGTGGCACGCCGATTTCGAGCGGCAGTACCAGGAGTTCGCGCGGCCCTTCCGGCGCCTCATGCCGGATACACCTGAGCTGCGCGACGAGGTCTTTTCGTTTCTGGACGCGCCGGTCCCGCTCGACCTGCACGTCGATGAGGGCGTGCTGTTCGACCTGGGCGGCGGCGTGACGCTGCGCGCGTTCAGCCTGCCAGGGCACATGCTGGCCGAACTCGGCTGGTTCGAGTCCTCCACGCGCACGCTGATCCTGGGCGACGCGATCACCGGCCTGGACTGGCCGCAGTTCCACAGCCATCTGACCGTCGGCGGCTACCGCGCCAGCCTGGACAAGATCCGGCGGCTGGTGCGCGAGCTGGACGTACAGCGAATCTTGGCGGCGCACTTCGCACCGATGACGCCCGCCGAGGCGGACGCGCTGGTCGCGCACGCGCACGACTACATCGACAGTGTGGAGCGCACGATCGTGCGTTTTGTCGCGGGCCAATCCGCGCCCGTCTCCCTGGGCGCGATCTGGGCATTCACCTGCCGTCACATGGAGCGGCGGCAGGAGTTCCGCGCGCTGAACATGGTCCACGCCCACGCGTTGGATCTTCTGGCGCGCGGTCTACTGCGCGAACCTGAACCCGACCACTACACCTTACGCTGATCACACGGAGGCAACCACCGGCTATGAAAAGCGCACTCGAAGGCGTCCGCGTGCTGGACTTCACCCAGATGATGCTGGGGCCGTGGGGCACGCAGTTTTTGGGCGACATGGGCGCGGACATCATCAAGATCGAGCGGCCCGGCGTGGGCGAATGGGAGCGCACCCTGCCCGCGATGGGCGAGCTTCTGGGCGGCGTCAGCCCCTACTTTCTGGCGATGAACCGCAACAAGCGCAGCGTGACGGTCAATCTCAAAGACCCGCGCGGCAAGGAGATCATCTACGCGCTGGTCAAGGACGCCGACGTCGTGACCGAAAATTACCGCCCCGGCGTGATGGATAAGCTCGGCCTGGGCTACGAGGATCTCAAGCGCGTCAACCCGTCGATCGTCTACGTCGCGGGCAGCGGCTACGGCCCGACTGGCCCCTACGTGACGCGCCCCGGCCAGGACCTGCTGATCCAGTCGATGTCGGGCCTCGCGGCGCAGAACGGGCGCGCGAACGAGCCGCCCACCCCGACCGCGACGTCGTTCGTGGATGCGACCACCGCGCTGATGCTGGCCTTTTCGACCGTGACCGCCCTGTTCCACCGCGCGCGCACCGGCGAGGGTCAGCGCGTGGACGTGAGCCTGTTCAACACGGCCATCGCCCTGCAGTGCCAGGAACTCGCCAGCTTCATGAACACCCCTGCCCGCTGGGAGCGCAGCGCGTCCGGCATCGGCAGCCCGTGGCTGGCCGCGCCGTTCGGCATTTACGCCACGTCGGACGGCTACATCGCCATTTCGATGAACTCCCTGAGCGTGCTGGGCGAGCTGCTCGACCTGCCGGAGCTGGCCGACTACGACAATCCGCGCGCCGCCTACGACCAGCGCGACACGATCAAGCCGCTGATCGAGACGCGCGTCTGCACCGAATCGAGCGAGCACTGGTTGGCGCTGTTCGCCACGCGCGACCTGTGGTGCGCCAAAGTGCAGGACTTCGAAGACCTCATGCACGATCCGCAGGTGGCGCACAACGACCTGATCCAGACCGTCGAGCACCCCGAACTCGGCCCGATCAAAGTGATCGGCATGCCAGTGCGCTTCAGCGAGACGCCGGGCACGATCCGCCTCAGCCCGCCGCTGGTCGGCGAGCATACCGACGAGGTGCTGCGCGCCGCCGGGTACGCGCCGGAGCAGATCGAGACGTTCCACGCGGAAGGGGTGATCTGAGCATGGCGACTGGAACCCTCGTCACCTACGATCTCGTGGACGGCGCGATTGCCGTCCTGACTTTCAACCGCCCGGAGAAGATGAACGCGCTCAGCACGGCGCTGCTGGCCGAATTCGAGGCGCACTTGCAAACCATCGAGCGCGACCCCGCCGTGCGTGTCGCGATCCTGACTGGCGCGGGCGGCAAGGCCTTCGTCGCCGGGGCGGACATCACCGAATACAGCCAGCAGGGCTTCGACGCCTTCGTGAGCTACCAGCTCAACAGCCGCCGCCTGTTCGACTGGCTGGAAGCCTTCCCCAAGCCGACCATCGCCGCGATCAACGGCTACGCGCTCGGCGGCGGCTTCGAGATCGCGCTGTGCTGCGACGTGCTCGTGGTGAGCACCTCCGCGCGGCTGGGCCTGCCCGAAGGCACGCTCGGCCTGTCGCCGGGCGGCGGCGGCACCCAGCGCCTGACGCGCGCCGTAGGCCGTTACGCCGCGGCAGACGTACTGCTCTCCGGGCGACGTCTGAGCGGCCAGCGCGCCTACGAATTAGGGCTGGCGGCGGAGGTCGTCGAGCCGGACACGCTGCTGGACGCCGCGCTGAGCAAGGCGCGCTACATGCTGCGCATCGCGCCGCTGGCCGCGCGCGAAATGAAGCGCCTGATCCGCACCGGGCCGGACGCGGCCCTGCCGACCGGGCTGGCGCTCGAACAGGAAGTCCTCTTCCGGCTCTACAACAGCCGGGATGCGCAGGAAGGCATCGCCGCATTCGTCGAAAAGCGCGATCCTCGTTTCGTGGGGGAATAGAGGAGATCACAATGGGACGTCTGGATGGAAAAGTCGCAATCGTAACGGGCGCGGGCCAGGGCATCGGGCGCGCGTCGGCGCTGGCGCTGGCCGCCGAAGGCGCGCGCGTTGTCGT
>NZ_DAISHJ010000015.1:0-78190 GCF_036822615.1 Aggregatilinea sp.
CATTCTAAGGCTTCCATAAAAAACCTACCCTTGAAAGGGGGCCGGGGGTGAGGTCAGACTCGCCGCCTACGCGATCGATGCAATACGGAGAACGAAGCGATGCAGATGATGCGCAATTTTCTGATCCGCAAGCGCGGCGGGGGCCGCATGGATATCACCGACATCCTCACCTACCTGTACTTGCTGGCGGGCGTGCTGCTGATGTTTGGCCCGGTGCTGTGGGTGGTGATGTCGTCGTTTAAGTCGCAGGCGCAGCTGGTGGAATTCCCGCCGCGCTTCCTGCCCTACGAACAGGAAACAGTCGCGGTAGAAGGCTTCGACGAGCCGCTGCCGCTGTTCGAGGTGACGATCGACGGCGAGACGCGCACGCTGGCGCAGGTACGGCGCGTGGGCATCGAGGCGCAGATGATCGACCCGAACCAGCCGCTCGCCACGCCGGGCAAGCCCACGCAGGACGAGGTGATCAAGGTCAACATCGACGACCGCACCCCGGTCGAAAAATTCGCGCTCGCGTGGGAGAACTACACCGATCCGCTGGAGCGCTTCGACTTTTTGACTTACCTGCGCAACAGCGTCGTGGTGACGGTGGTCGCCACGCTGATCACACTGATCATCAACAGCATGGCGGCGTTCGCGTTGAGCAAGTACCGGTTCAAGGGGCGGCAGGCGATCTTCGTGCTGATCATCGCCACGCTGATGATCCCGATCTCCGTGATCCTGGTCCCGGTGTTCCTGGTGATCACCGAGCTGAACATGAACAACACGCTGTGGGGCGTGATCATCCCCGGCGCGGCGACCCCGACCGGCGTCTTTTTGCTGCGCCAGTACATGCTGACCATCCCCGACGAGCTGCTCGAATCTGCGCGCATCGACGGCGCGACCGAGTGGCGCATCTACTGGCAGATCGTGCTGCCGCTGGCGCGTCCCGCGCTGGCCGTGCTGACCATCTTTTCGGTGATGTGGCGCTGGAACGACTTCCTCTGGCCGCTGATTGTGCTGACGCGGCAGGAGTTGTTCACGCTTCAGGTGGGGCTGGCCTCGTTCCAGGGCGATTTGCAGACGCAGTGGCATTACGTGCTGGCGATGACCGTGCTGACGCTGCTCCCGATCACGATCGTGTTCGCGTTTTTGCAGCGCTTCATCACGTCCGGCATTGCGACCACCGGGCTGAAAGGCTGAGCGGCGTATGAAACGCATCTGGCCGCGTGACGTACGGCTGGTGGAGTCCGGCGCGCCGACGCTGGAATTCGCAGGACAGCGCGGCGAACGCCTGCGGATCACCGTGCTCGATCACGGCCTGATCCGTGTGCAGCACTGGCCCGATGGCACGCCGCGCCAGGATCGCACCTGGACGGTCGTCGGCCCGGATGGCGACGTGCCGCGCGAAGGGCGCTTGCGCGAAGATGTGAGCCATTTCCCGCTGCCGCCGTTCGAGGTGAGGGAAGGGGCGGGCGCGCTGCATTTGCGCACGGATCTGCTCGATCTCACCGTGTCTCTGGGCGATTTCCGCCTGACGTGGGCCGATGCGCAGGGGCGATCCTTCGCGGCGGACACGGCGCGGGCGTACGTCTACGACGCGCGCGGCACGATGGTCTCGCACGCGCTGGCGCGCCGCACGGACGAGCACTATTACGGCTTTGGCGAGGTGGCCGGGCCGCTGGACAAGGCCGGGATGCGCTTGCGCCTGGAAGCGGTCGATGCCTACGGCTACGACGCGGCGACGACCGATCCGCTCTACAAGCACTGGCCGTTTTACATCACCTACGCCGCCGATCTCGATCTGGCCTACGGGCTGTTTTACGACAACTTCGCGCCGGGCGTCTTCGACCTGGGCAAAGAGGTGGACGCGCTGCGTGGCGCCGCCTACCGCACCTACGAAGCGCAAAGCGGCGACCTGGACTACACGCTGATTTACGGCCCCACCATCGAGGCCGTATGCGAAAAATTCACCGCGCTGACCGGGCGGCCCGCCCTGCCGCCGCGCTGGTCGCTGGGCTACCTCGGCTCGACTATGAGCTACACCGAAGCGCCGGACGCGCAGGTGCGCCTGGGCGAGTTCGTGGACCTCTGCGCGCAGCACGACATCCCCTGCGACCTGTTCCATCTCTCGTCCGGCTACACCACCGACGCGTTGGGGCGGCGCAACGTCTTCACCTGGAATCGCGACCGCATCCCCGATCCGCCGGGCATGGCGGCGCGTTTTCACGCGGCGGGCATCCATCTGGCGGCGAACATCAAGCCCTGGCTGCTGAAATCGCACCCGCGTTACGGCGAGGTCGCGGCGGCGGACGGCTTCGTGAAGGCGGCGGACGCGGATACGCCGGAGATCAGCCTGTTTTGGAGCGGGGGACTGTACGAATCGGCGGAAGGCTCCTATTTCGATTTCACCAGCGCGGCAGGCTACGAGTGGTGGCAGGCGCGGGTCAAGGATGCCCTGCTGGATGTGGGCATCGACGCGGCCTGGAACGACAACAACGAGTTTCAGCTTCCCGACGACGACGCGCGCTGCGCCGGGTTTGGCGATCCGCTGCGCGCCCAGGACGCCCGCCCGTTGCTGACGCTGCTGATGGGCCACGCGTCGTACAACGCCATCCGCGAGCACGCGCCGGACCGTCGCCCACTGCTGCTGACGCGCTCCGGCTGTCCCGGCATTCAGCGCTACGCGCAGACGTGGACCGGCGACAACCGCACGTCCTGGGCGACGCTGCGCCACAACCTGCCGATGGGCCTCGGCGCGGGTCTGTCGGGGCTGGTCAACACCGGGCACGACGTGGGCGGCTTCGCCGGGCCGAAGCCGGACGCGGAACTGTTTGCGCGCTGGGTGCAGTGCGGCATCTTTTACCCGCGCTTCACGATCCACTCGTGGAACGAGGACGGCACGGTCAACGAGCCGTGGATGCACCCCGACGCCCTGCCGCTGGTGCGCGAGGCGATGCGCTTCCGCTACCGGCTGATCCCCTACCTCTACAGCCTGTTTTATGAGGCGGCGCAGACCGGCCACCCGATCATGCGCCCGCTGGTGTACGCCTTCCCGCACGATGCGCGCTGCCGGGCGGAGTCGTTCGACTTCCTGCTGGGGCCGTCGCTGCTGGTCGCGCCGGTGATGGAGCCGGGCGCGCGGAGGCGGCGCGTCTACCTGCCGCCGGGCGGCTCGTGGTGCGACTTTTACAGCGGCACGTGGCACGCGGGCGGGGAAGAGATCGAGGTCGAAACGCCGCTGGACCGCATCCCGCTGTTCGTGCGCGCGGGCGGGATCGTGCCGCTCGGCAAAGCGATGAAACACGTCGGCGCGGAGCCGGACGATCAACGTGAGGCGCTGGTGTTCCCCGCGCCGGAGGGCGGTCACGGTGAGTTTACGCTGGTCGAGGACGATGGCGTGAGCTTCGGCTACCAGCGCGGCGCGGTGACGCGTGTCAAGCTGGCGGTGGACAGCACGCCGGAGGCCGTCACGCTGGCCGCACCGGTCGTCGAGGGTGGGTATCCGCTGCCCTACCGCGACATCGTGGCCGTGCTGCCGCCCGGCGAGCACCGATCGCTGCACGCGCCGCCGGGCAGCCTGCGCCTGCCGGACATGGACGGGCGTCCGCGCGTGCGGATGAAGGTTGGCGGATAGGGCCGTTTGGGCGTATATTTCTAAAAAGTGTAAGGTTTGTAAGGTGCTTCCAGGCGGAGCACCTTTTTATTTTGTTATTAATATCTAGTTGACATCTGCGTTCTGGCGGCTTAAGATCGGTGTGATGCTTGTGAAAACGGGCATCGGGCATAACAGGGGGAATGCCGCAAACCGAAGAACCTATAGATGACGAACGGGACAAGGAAGCAAACCAATGGATGCCATTCGGACGGTCAATCCACCTGCGATCCGCACTGCCAGCGAGCCGCGCCGTTCGGGGAATATGCTGCCGGGAACCGTGGCCGCCCTGACGTTGGTGTCTAACTTTGTCGTGCTGCAGCCCGCGCAGGCCCTCGTGCTGGCCCTGGCGGTTGGCTTTGGCATGGTCATGATGTTCTTTGGCGACTGGCTGAAGCTGCGGCGGTTGTATGCGCTGGCGGGTGTGTCGGTGTTGGGAGGCGCGGCGCTGATCTTGATCGGGCTTGCGCCCGCGCTCAGCGTGGCAATATACGCCACCTGGATCGGGGTGGCGCTGATGATATCCGGGCTGCTGGCGCAACCGCACGAGATGAACGCGACGCGCACCGGCGAGTAATGCTTCGCCCCATCACGGAACTTCCAAAGCCCGGCTCATCGTCGGGCTTTTTGCTGCTCGGTGGCGCTCGCTACACGTCCGCATCCAGGCAGCGCGCCAGGTAAGCGTCCAGGTCCGGCCCGGCGGGGTTCGCCAGCACCGTTTCCAGCCACGCCTGCCGCTCGAAGCAGATCACAGCCAGATCCCACACGCAGGCACTCAGGCCCGACGGCGTGACGTATTCCAGCGCGGTGGGCTGCTCGGTCGGTGCGACGTAGACGTGATGGTGCAGCTCGTTTTCGCTCTGCCACCAGTCCACGAACACGAATGCTGCGCCGCGCCCGTCGTGCACGCCCAGGAAGCCCACGCCGTAACGGTCGCCGGTGACGGCGGGCTGTGGGAGCCGCTGTGCCGCCACCGCTTGCGCTGCCTCCACCAGTTCGGGGCGCGGCAGCGCCCGCCCATACGCGATGCCGTAGACTTTCAAGCGCCATCCGGCATACGCCCACGGATCGAGCAGGCGGATCGGGCGCGGCGCATACGGTTCCTGAAGCTGAAAGACCATCCTGGCACGCTCCTTGGGGGCACATTCTGCACATTGCTGCGGTTCAACGAATGACTCCGGTTCTCGTAGAAACCTTACCCCAGATTCTCAGCCAATGGGGTCTTGTAGGGACTATACACATTTTAGGCCCCTTCAAGCGCAAAATTGACTGTCGTGTTTTTCGTAGGGGCGATGCTTGCATCGCCCGTTAAGAGAAAAAACGGGTAGAGCAAGCTCTACCCCTACGGTTCCACCACTGACGCTTTGTTTTGACGCCAGGGAAATCGTCTTGCTCCGTCAGCTTAATGCCCACGGATCTGCGACCCGCCCTTGCAGTTCTACGATTCCGAACTCAAAAACTGAGCGCATCTGCGCAGAACTGTACCGCACGCCGGGAGGCGTGCCAAGCAAAAGATTGCCGCCGTATTACGGGCTGCCCGGCGGTCAGTCGCCCGCGGCGGCAGCTTTGCGTGCGGGCGCGGTCGGATCGCCCCGGAAGTACCGCTGCCCGATCCACAGCGCGACGTACACCAGCCCGATCAGCGCCGGAACCTCGATCAGCGGGCCGACAACCGTCGCCAGCGCCTCCTGGGACGTGATGCCAAACGCGGCCACCGCCACGGCGATCGCCAGCTCGAAGTTATTGCTGGCGGCGGTGAAGGACAGCGTCGCGGATTCGTCGTAATGGAAACCCGCGCGCCGCGACATATAGAAGCTCAGCGCGAACATCAGCACGAAGTAGACCAGCAGCGGGACGGCGATGCGCAGCACGTCCAACGGCTTATCCACGATTTTTTCGCCCTGCATGCTGAACATGACCACGATCGTGAACAGCAGCCCGATGATCGCGGTGCGTCCCAGCTTGGGCGCGAACTCGCCATCGTACCACGCAGCGCCCCGCCGCCGGATGAGGGCAAAGCGGGTGATGATGCCCGCCAGCAGCGGCACGCCGAGGAAGATCATCACGCTGCGGGCGATGTCGCCCATCGTCACGCCGACTTCCGCCGTATCCGCGCCCAGCGCCTTGGGCACGATGGTCAGATAGAAGTACGCCAGCGGGCTGTACATGATGATCTGGAACACGGAGTTCAGCGCGACCAGCACGGCGCAGTCTTCGTTGTTACCGCCCGCCAGCATATTCCAGATCAGCACCATGGCGATGCAGCGCGCCAGCCCGACGATGATCAGCCCGGTGCGATATTCGGGATAGTCCGACAGGAAGATCCACGCCAGCGCGGTCATCAGCGCCGGGCCGATGATCCAGTTTTG
Organism: Aggregatilinea sp.; assembly: GCF_036822615.1. Classification (NCBI taxonomy): domain Bacteria; kingdom Bacillati; phylum Chloroflexota; class Anaerolineae; order Aggregatilineales; family Aggregatilineaceae; genus Aggregatilinea; species Aggregatilinea sp. Next base: position 6,001 of record NZ_DAISHJ010000015.1, read on the forward strand.
CAGGATCGACAGGCCGAACAGTCGCCCCTGCCCGCGCAGGTTGCCCAATTCTTCGTACTTCACTTTGGCGAGCACGGGATACATCATCCACAGCAGGCCGATGGCGATAGGGAACGACACGGTATCGATGCGCAGCGAATCGAACGTGTCCTGGATGCCGGGGAAGATGGCGCCCAGGGCGACCCCTGCCGCCATTGCCAGGAAGATCCAGAGCGGCAGGAACCGGTCGAGGAAAGATAACCGTTGGAAGATAGCGCCGGTTTGCCCGGCAGGGGAAGATTGGGCCTGGACACTCATCGAACTTATCTCCTGTTGATCACACGGTTGAAAGGTCTATAACGTGTCGAGCACGGTCAGCACGCGCCGTTCGATGTCTTCCCGCACGGCGCGAAAAACGGCCATGATTTCCTCGTCTGTGCCGGTCGCTTTGGCCGGATCGGGAAAGCTGACGTGCAGCTTTTTGCCCTGTCCCAGCCAGATTGGGCAGTTTTCCGCCGCGTCGTCGCAGACGGTGATCACCATATCCAACGGCGCGTCGCGGAACGCCTCGGCAGACTTGGGCACGGCGTCCGGGTGGGTGATGCCGATCTCGGCCAGCGCGCGCAGGGCCAGCGGATGCACGTGCTCGGCGGGCTGCGTGCCTGCGCTGACGGCATGCCACTGCTCGCCGCGCCGGGTGTTGACGATGGCCTCGGCCATCTGCGAGCGGCACGAGTTGCCGGTGCACAGGAACAGGACTTGGCGTGGGTGTGTCATGGTGTCTCCTGATGTCTCCTGCCAGCTTCCAGAACGAGATAAATAGACGTTCTTCTATATAATTGCCGCAAAAAAAGCGCACCGCAGTGCGCTTCTTCCCGTTATTTCAGATGATCCAGCCAGTCGCGCAGTCCATCGAGGGTGCCGGGCCGGAGCTGGTAATAGATCCACAGGCCGCGCTGTTCCGCGTCGATCAGCCCCGCCTCGCGCAGCACCTTCAGATGGTGCGAGATGGTGGGCTGCGTCAGGTCGAAGTGCCGTTCGATGTCGCACACGCACACGTCGCCCCCGTAGCGGCTGAGCAGGTCCACGATCTGCACGCGCACCGGATGTCCCAACGTCTTGGACAGCGCCGCGAACCGATCCGCCTCGTCGGCGGTGAGGTGCAGCGTCGTGTCGCGGCTCGAGCACGACGTGCGGCGTGCGGCGCTGGCAGGGTGCGGATCGGATAAAGTAAGCGGCGTGGTGGGCATGAAAACCCCTCTAAACGTGAGAATCTTATCGCAGCTTACCAGCAATATCGACACCTGTCAATTTAAGAAAATTTGACGTGCGCCTGCGCCGTTTCGATGCATCAAATCACGAGATTGAACAGGTAGCCGGTGACGATGATGCCGACCGTCAGCACGGCGATGTAGGTGGCGATCAGGCGCGGACGCAGCACGCGGCGCAGGATGATCATCTCCGGCAGGCTGAGCGCGACCACGGCCATCATGAACGCCAGCACCGTGCCGAGCGTGGCGCCTTTGTCCAGCAGCACGCTGACGATCGGGATTACGCCTGCCGCGTTGGAATACATCGGCACGCCCAGGATCACGGCGGCGGGCACGGACCACCACGCGTCCTTGCCCATGATGTCCACCATGAAGTCGTCCGGCACGTAGCCGTGAATGCCAGCGCCCACGGCGATGCCGCCGATGACGTACGGCCACACCTTGCCCACGATGTCGCGCGTGCTTTGCAGCGCCTGGCTGAAGCGCTCGGTCCAGGTGAGCCGGGCTTCGAGCTGATTTTGGGCGTTGTTCTTGACCTTCACCTGGTACACGAACGGCTCGACGTGCTGTTCCAGATGCAGCCGCCCGATCAGGATCCCCGACAGGATGGCGAGCGTTACGCCCGACGCCATATACAGCCCGGCGATCTTCCAGCCGAACATGCCGAACAGCATCACCAGCGCCACCTCGTTGACCATCGGCGCGGTGACCAGGAACGAAAAGGTGACGCCCAGCGGAATGCCCGATTCCACGAAGCCGATGAACAGCGGCACGGCGGAACACGAGCAAAACGGCGTGATGATGCCCAGCAGGGAAGCCAGCACGTTGCCGACGCCTTCGCGCCGTCCGCCCAGCCAGCGCCGGGTCTGTTCCGGCGTGACGAAGGTGCGCAGCACGGTGATCAGGAAGATCATGCCGGACAGCAGCAGCAGGATCTTGGGCACGTCATAAAGGAAAAAGTTGACGGCGCTGCCGAGGCGCGTCTCCGGCCCGAGACCGAGTAGATCGTAGGAGAGGGTATCCGCGATGGTTTGCAGGCTGTTATAGGCGATCCACCACACCAGCGCGGCAGCCGCCAGCAGCCCGAAACTCTGCCGGTCCCCGGTTCCGATCCGGTTTGACAGCGCGATCCGCTGCGATTTGAACGACATCGTATTGACTTCCTTTGCTGAATAACGGTAAAAGGGTGCTGCTCTGGAACCTGTTTTGCACTTGCCGAGCGGGAAAATGGGTTCCCGCCTCACTCGTTACCCCACGATCCGTAGGGGCGGGTATCATGCTCTTTAACTTTTGAATCCGGACACAACCAGGGCGGGTTTCTAACCCGCCCCTACAGGCTCCCGTCGACTGCCTGTCTCCCCTCTCCAGCCCAGACTGGAGAGAGGGGCCGGGGGTGAGGTCGCGGTGATGACCGGATTCATTTATTAAACCGCATCAACCCCGCCCTGCTTTTTGCTTATCCGGGATCCCCGCGCGGCAGCCCTAGTTGGCCTGCTGCTCCATCGCCCAACGCACGATCTGATCGCCGGAGGGGATGCGCCCGCTGGACACGACCTGCTCGTTCATGACCAGCGCGGGCGTGCTGACGACGCCGTACGCGGCGATGTCGGCGTAGTCGGTGACCTTCACCAGCTCGTACGCGATGCCCGGCTGGGCCGCATCGAGCGCCTTACGGGTTTCGGCTTCCAGCTTCTTGCAGTTCGGGCAGCCCGATCCCAAAACTTTGACCGTCAACATTGACCTGTTCTCCTGTGAGTGAATGTGCCCATGTGTGGAATGCTCAGGCGATTTCCATGCGCGCCGTGGCACAGTGCGGGCAGGCGCAGTTGTCCAGCGTTTCCGGCTCCCCTACGTGCTGCAAGCCCAGCGCCATCTCGACCAGGACATCGACGCGCGGATCGGCCAGCCGGTAAAAAACCTTCAGCCCGTCCTTGCGCGCCGCGATCAGCCCGGCTTCGCGCAGAACCATCAACTGCTGCGAGATGTACGCCTGCCGCTTGCCGAATGCGGCTTCCATGTGGCACACGCACACCTCGCCGCCGCGCAGCATGTTCAGAATTTGCAGGCGGACCGGATGCCCCATGGCACGGAAGAGAGCCGCACCTTCGTCATAGCTGGCGGTCATGGTTGCTCCTTTGCATTCAAAAAACTGAATATAGTCTAGCTCTCACACCCATCGGACAGCAGCGTCACTTGTCACTGAATCGGCATGACAGGTTGTACATGCTTCGGAACTTCCCCCAACTGCTTGACATATCGACAAATGTCGATAGAATGAAAACTATGAACACAGACCCGGTACTGTTTGCCAAGGCGCTCGCCGACGAAACGCGGCAGGAGATCATGACGCATCTCTGCTGCGTCTGGTTGAGCGTGGGCGATCTGGTGGACAAGATGGACGGCAAGGTCAACCAGCCGACCGTCAGCCACCATCTGAAGAAGCTCGAAGAAGCCGGGCTGGTCCTGGTGCGCCAGGAAGGGCGGAATCGTTTTTACACGCTCGACCAGGAACAGCTCACGGTCTGCTGCGGGGTACTGGTCAACGCGTTTGCGCCCGACTACGCGTCGCAGGTGATCCGGCCCGACGACATTCAGAATCCGCCCGCACATCGTTAGCCTCTTTTTTTGCCCTGAAGTATCGACATTCGTCGATATGTCATCAGTCCTAAGGAGCACATCATGACATCACCAGCGTCCAGCAAGCCCTATTTTGACGAGGTAGCCGGGCAGTGGGAATCGATGCGGCAGAGCTTCTTTTCCGAAGCGATCCGCGACAAGGCGCTCAGCGCGGCGGGCATCCGGCAGGGGCAGGTCGCGGCGGATATCGGCGCGGGCAGCGGATTCATCACCGCCGGGCTGGTGGCGCGCGGCGTGCGCGTGATCGCGGTGGACCAGTCCGACGCGATGCTGGCCGAGATGCGGCAGCGGTTTGCGGAGGTCGAGTCGATCGACTGCCGCGCGGGCGAGGCGGAGGCGCTGCCGGTTGATAACGCCTCGGTCGATGCCGTGTTCGCTAACATGCTGCTGCACCACGTCGAGCACCCCGCCGCCGCGATCGCGGAGATGGCGCGCATCCTCAAGCCGGGCGGCGTGCTGGCGATCACCGACCTGGACGAGCACACATTCGAGTTTTTGCGCACGGAGCAGCACGATCGCTGGATGGGCTTCAAGCGCGCCGACGTGCGCGCGTGGCTGGAAGCAGCGGGGCTGGAGCGCGCGCAGGTGCTGAACACCGAAGAATCGTGCTGCGCGGATTCGTCCTGCGGCACGCAGCGCGCGGACGTCAGCGTCTTCCTGGCCGTGGGGCGCAAGCCCGGCGGTGAAGCGCCCTCAGCGGACGACATTCACAGCGCCGTACGCGACCATTACGGGGCCATCGCCCGGCGCAGCGATCCCGATCTGGCGGTCGTGACGGCGGCCTCGTGCTGCGGCGATTCGTCCAGCGGCGCGTCGTGCTGCGCGCCCGCGCTCTATGACGACGCGCTGCTGGAAAACCTGCCCGCCGACGTCACCGGGCTGTCGCTTGGCTGCGGCGATCCCGTGACCATCGCGGGCCTGAAGCTGGGCGAAGCCGTGCTGGACCTGGGCAGCGGCGGCGGCATCGACTGCTTCCTGGCGGCGCGGCAGGTGGGCGAGAGCGGCCACGTCATTGGCGTGGACATGACGCCCGATATGCTCGACAAGGCCAACGCGGCCAAAGCGCGCATGGGCGTGACCAACGTCGAGTTCCGCCGGGGTCAGATCGAGGCGCTGCCCGTGGACGACGCCACCATCGACGTAGTGACGTCCAACTGCGTGATCAACCTCTCGCCGGACAAGCGCGCCGTGTTTGCGGAGTCGTTCCGCGTGCTCAAGCCGGGCGGTCGCGTGTCGATCAGCGACGTCGTGACCGAGGGCGCGGGGCCGGACGGCCTGCCGTTCGACGTGCTGTCGTGGTCGGCATGCGTGGCGGGCGCGATTGACGTGAACGCCTATCTGGATCTGATGCGCGAAGTCGGTTTTGTGGACGTGCAGGCGGTGGACAAAACCGAGGGCGTTGGCGGCGAGCCGGTTCGCCCATCCGGCGATCTGCGCGTGTACAGCGCCCGCATCACGGGGCGTAAACCGGCCTGATAGGGAATTTTCAGCCGGTGCGCAACGTTGTCCCTGCGCCGCGCGTACTATACACTGAATGCACGTTCTGAAGGAGGCACACGCGAATGGTTCTGTAGCAGGCTTTTGATCACGGCAAGTCGATTTTGCCCGCGCGAACGGGCCGGACCTTGTCGTGCTGCGCCTGCCGGTCAAGCCATGTCGCTGACACTGCATCCTGAGGGGATACGGGCGCACCTGCTCGTATCCCCTTTTTTGTCCCGATCTGCTTCGCAGCCCGATTCCACGCGCCGGTTCGATCCCCCTTTCTCGGTTTGGCAGTGCAGCATTCACTTGAGGAGCAGATCATGACCATTTCCACCCCCGACCAACTCATCGCCCGCGCGCCGCGCGACGACACGGACTTTATGCGCGTGCGTGACTTTCTGATGGAGGCGTTCCGGCACGACTACTGGGATCACAACTGGGAGATCCGGCGCTGGGAGGGTTGGCGCTTCTATCACTATGCGGACGACGAAGCGCGCGGCGACCATCCCTGGGCGCAGCGCGTGCGCCTGTGGGAGACGGTGGACGGTACGCTGATCGGCGTCGCGCATCCCGAGGGCGACGGGATCGCGTTCCACGAGGTGCGTCCCGGCTGGCAAACGCCGGAGCAGGAAGACGCGATGATCGCCTGGTCCGAGCAGCATCTGGCGATCACGCTGGATGATGGCCGCCAGCGCCTGTACTACGATGTGTTCGAGTACGACACCGTGCGCCACGAAGCGCTGCGGCGGCGCGGGTACGAACGGCGCGACGATTACGGCTACAGCCGCCGCCGCTCGCTGGAGGAGCCGATCCCCGACATCGCCATCCCCGACGGCTACACGGTCCGCGCGCAGCGCCCCAACGACGACGAGGATCGCGCGCGGCTGGTCAAGGCGCTGGACGCGGTATTCCCGCGTGCGAAGACGACCACCACCAACTACCGCGTGTTCGAGACGCTTTCGCCCTCGTATCGCTGCGATCTGCACCTGATGGCCGTCGCGCCGGACGGTAACTGCGCAGCGTTCTGCGGCATCACCTGGGATCCGGTGAACCGCCAGGGCATCTTCGAGCCGGTGGGCACGGTGGACGCCTACCGCCAGAAGCGGCTGGGGCAAGCGGTCATGGCCGAAGGGCTGCGGCGGCTGAAGGCGCTCGGCGCGACGCACGCCATCGTCGGCACGGGCGATATGGTCCCCGCGAACCGGCTGTACGAGTCGCTGGGCTTCACCGAATACCACATCGATCACCTGTGGCAGAAGGTGTGGTAGAAGGGTTGAACGGAGGCGGTACAGGCTCGCACAGGCGGGCCTGTTTTGTTTTTGGCAGCAGCCCACCGATCCCGGGATCGGCGGCGCGGCAAATGCCGCCGGATAGCGTCGAAACTGCCCCGTGAATCAGGCGCGGAAACGCGGCGCGCACGGTACAATTACCCCTGCGCCGGACGGTCCGTTTGAGGGGCATCTTCCGGTTACTATATGATGCTTGATTTAGGCGAAGGGACCTTATTTGTGATGGCACAAAACGCCGCGTCTGGCTCCGAACACGATCCCTTGTATCTCAACCCCGACCTGCCCATTTCCGAGCGCGTTGACGATCTCGTCAGCCGCATGACGCTGACCGAAAAAGTGTCGCAGATGCTGCACGGCGCGCCCGCGATCGAGCGCCTGGGCATCCCCGAATACAACTGGTGGAACGAGTGTCTGCACGGCGTGGCCCGCGCGGGCCTGAGCACCGTCTTCCCCCAGGGCATCGGGCTGGGCAGCATGTGGAACACCGACCTGCTGCGCCGCGCCGGGAACGCCATTTCCGACGAGGCGCGCGCCAAGCATCATGACTTCGCGCGGCAGGGCATTTACGACTGGTACACCGGGCTGACCTTCTGGACGCCCAACATCAACATCTTCCGCGATCCGCGCTGGGGGCGCGGGCAGGAAACCTTTGGCGAAGATCCGTACCTGACCGCGCGCTACGGCGTGATCTACGTGCAGGCGCTGCAAGGCGACGATCCGCGCTACTTGAAGCTGGTCGCCACGCCGAAGCATTACGCGGTGCACAGCGGCCCGGAAGCCGACCGCCATCACTTCGACGCGCAGGCTACCGAGCGCGACCTGTGGGACACCTACCTGCCGCACTTTGAGGCGGCGATCCGCGAAGGGCGCGCCGTGTCGATCATGGGCGCGTACAACCGCTTCCGGGGCGAACCGGCCTGCGCCAGCGACCTGCTGCTGGGCGAGATCCTGCGCGGGCAGTGGGGCTTTGACGGGTACGTCGTGTCCGACTGCGGCGCGATCGAGGATATCTACGAGCATCACAAGGTCACGGAAACGGCGGAAGAAGGCGCGGCGCTGGCGGTGAAGGCGGGCTGCGACCTGTGCTGCGGCTGCGCGTATGAAGCGCTGGTCGCCGCCGTGGAACAGGGCCTGCTCGACGAGGCGGACATCGACCGCTCGGTCAAGCGGCTGTTCACGGCGCGCTTCCAACTGGGCATGTTCGATCCGCCGGAGCGCGTGCCCTACGCCCAGATCCCCTATTCGGTCGTCGACTGCGCCGAGCACCGCGCCCTGGCGCTGGAAACCGCTCGCGAATCGATGGTGCTGCTGAAGAACGACGGCGTCCTGCCGCTGGCGCGCGATCTGCGCTCGATTGCGGTGATCGGCCCGAATGCGGACGACGCCCAGGTGCTGCTCGGCAACTATCACGGCACGCCGTCGGCCAGCGTCACGCCGCTGGAAGGCATCCGGCGCAAGGTGGGCGAGGGCGTCGAAGTGACCTACGCGCCCGGCTGCGACATCCGCCGCCCTGCGCGTGACGGTTTCGACGCGGCGGTGAAGATCGCGCAGGACGCGGATCTGGCCGTGATGGTGCTGGGCCTGTCGCAGCGGATCGAGGGCGAGGAGGGCCAGGAAGAAGGTGTCGGCGCGGGGGAGATCAGCACGGGCGACCGCACGTCGATCGAACTGCCCGAAGTGCAGCAGGCGCTGCTCGAAGCGGTCCACGCGACGGGCACGCCCGTGGTGCTAGTGCTGCTCAACGGCAGCGCGCTGGCGATCAGTTGGGCGGCGGCACACGTCCCGGCCATTCTCGAAGCGTGGTATTCCGGCGAGGAAGGTGGCACGGCCATCGCGGATGTGCTGTTTGGCGACTACAACCCCGCCGGGCGTCTGCCGGTGACCTTCTACGCCGCCACCGCCGACCTGCCGCCGTTCGACGACTACACCATGCAGGGCCGCACCTATCGCTACTTTGAGGGTGCGCCGCTGTTTCCGTTCGGTCACGGCCTGAGCTACACGCGCTTCGAGTACTGCGATCTGCGCGTCGAGCCGTCCATGATGGCCGCGCTGGAGCCGGTAACCGTGTCGGTGACGGTCAAAAACCTGGGCGAGCGCGCCGGGGATGAAGTCGTGCAGTTGTACGTGCGTGACGTGGAAACGTCCGTGCTGGCGCCGCGCCACCACCTCGAAGGCTTCACGCGCGTGCACTTTGAGCCGGGCGAGGAAAAGGTGATCGTGTTCACGCTGGAACCGCGCCAGCTCTCGCTCGTGCGCGAGGATGGCAGCCGGGCCATCGAGCCGGGCGCGTTCGAGATCGCGGTGGGCGGCGGGCAGCCGGGTTATGCGGCCAGCGGCTGCGTCACCGGCACGCTCACGGTGATGGGCGAGGCGGTCGAGCTGTAGCAGAAGCCTCTCTGGCCCAAACGGAGTTTTGTAGGGGCAGTTCACGAACTGCCCCTTTTTCGTCCCGATGCGCTAGATCACTTCGAGGAAATTGCGCTCCGGCAGCGCGGGGAATGGCGCGTGCGGCTCGGCCTGATACCAGAACGCGGTCGAGGCGATGTCGTCTTGCAGCGGCAGAAAGCGCCCCTCCGACCGCCAGCCGAGCGCCTGGATCGTCACTCGCAGATCCTGCCGGAAGCGGATCGGGTCCATGATGTGCCAGCGGTACATGCCGAAGCGCTGCTGCGCCTGATACAGCCCGTCGGGTGTGATCACCTGCGGCAAGCCGGAATAGGGCGAGCTGAACGCGCCGTACTGCCCCGCCGGGTGCTCGAAGTTCCACGCGCCGCCGAAGTAGTCTTCGGTTCCCGTGCCGCAGATGGTCGGGAACTCGCGGTCACCGTCCATGTAAAACTTGATTTCGCCCTCGCCCCACCAGTTATTGTTGTTCACGCCCCACGCGAGATACGTGCCGACATAGTGGCCCTGGCCCTGCACGCCGTCCAGCAGGGTATGTACGTCCTTGTACGGCAGCGGATTGCTGCGCCGCCACTGCGCGTGGAAGTAGGCCGCATCGTCCGGCACGTCCGTCAGCGTATAGGTGATCTGGTAGTAGAAGCCGAGCACGTCTTCCGGCGCGAGGTTTTCGAGCGTGATCCGCGCGCTGCGGCGGAAGGGCATTTCCCAGTAGCAGTTGAAGCCGCCCGCCGGGTTGACCGCCACCGCCAGCGAGGTCACGTTGCAGCGCACGCTCCACCCGTTGCAGAAGAAGTCGCCCAGCGGCACTTCGACCGAGGGCGTTTCCTCGCCGTCCCAGTAGAAGCGGATCACCAGCTTGCGCCACCACTGCGGCGCGACGGTCAGCCAGATGTGCTGGATCGCGCCCGGCCCTTCGATCTCGGCCAGCGTCACGGTTTCGTGCGCCGCGAGGTGAATCGAGGGCGAGATCTTCCAGCCCTGGCCCAGCTCGCGCGCCGGGCCGGAGCCTGTGCCTTCGGTCGCCATGCCGCCCTGACCGTGCGCCCCGGTGAAGTTTTCCGGGCTGATCGAGCGCGTCTCCGCATTGGACAGGCGCGATAAGTTGCCTAAGCTCATGTTCAAGCCGCTGAACGACATCGAGTGCTCCTTGATGAAAGTGCGGTTTTCATGGTAACGAACCGTTTTTTGCCAGACATCATGATCCGCAGGCGCGCGTGCCAGGGACTAAATCCCCGACCGCGCGGCGGGCACGATCTCGATCACGCTGCCGTCTTTGCCGTGCACGCGCACGACGAACGCCCCCGTCTGCCGCAGCGTGCAGGTGCCCAGCAGATCCCCATCCAGTTCGCGCAGATGATAACTGCCCCACTCGAACAGCGGGGGATGAAGCTGGATCTGCGCGTCCTGATCGGTGTCGCCGTTGTTGATGGCGAACACGATGAACGTGTCGCCCCGGCGGAAGATCGCCGTGCTGATTTCCGGCGAGCGTGCGTAGGCGTAAACCGGCACGCCCAGCCAGCGGTGCACGGCCAGCACCACCGCCGGATCGGGCGCGAGGCCCAGCACGGTGATCGTGCCCTGGCCGCGCCGTTCCTGGTAGCCCACGGTGTACGTCGCGCCGCCCATCAGCTTGAAGTGGATCGCGCTTTCGTCGGCGTGCTCGTCCGGCGCGCGGCGGCGTGTCACGCGGATCGCCTGCCCCGGCACGCTGGCGTAGTGGAAGATCGGCCCCGTGTTCACGCTGGCCGACTCGCGCCCCAGCCGCAGGATCACGTCGCCGCCGTCCAGCACGCCGTCCGGCTGGCACAGGTTGAGTCTGTTCAGCGGCTTGAGCGTCTCGTCCATCACCGGCAGCTTCTGGAAGAACACCAGATGCCCGCCGTCTTCGACGTAATCCAGCAGCCGCGACTGCGCCTCTGCCGACAGCCACTCCCCGCCGGAATAGAACATCAGCGGTTTGGCGATGGTCCCGGTCGCCAGGTCGTAACACTCGTAATCGACCCCGGCATGGTAGACGGCGCTCAGTACGCCATCGTTGAACCCGCCGATCTCCGACGAGCGATCCAGGATATCGAACGCAATGGACGTGTCGGTCAGTTTTTCCAGCGTGGGCGGATCGATCTCGCGGTACAGCGCCACGATGTCCTGCATGGTGTCGAACAGTTCGGGCCGCGTGTGGCCCCATTCGTTGATGGGGGCCATCATCCAGTTGTCGCGGTTCACGATCATGTACCAGTTCCAGCCCGCGATCCCGGCCATCATCGCGGACAGCGCCATGAAGCGGTGGTGGCGTGGCGTCAGCGCCCCGTGGTGGTAGTGCGCGCCGTGCCAGATCCCCGCCTGAAATTCCGGGCTGAACGGCAGCGCGGAATAGGTGCGGGTGTAGCGCATCAGGTGCATAAATTCCTGGTGCTCCCACGTATCGCGCCGGAACTCGTTGACCGCATAGTAGTCCGGCCCGGCAAGGTCGCCCGTCGCTTCGAGCGCGCGCCAGTTCTGCATGCCCTGCCACGGGTACGTGTTGATCGTCAGCGGCACGTCGATGCCCAACCCGCGCACCGTGTCCGCCGTCCACTGCCCGATCCGCGTGGTGTAGTCGTACAGGAAGCGGCGCGTGTCGAGGTAGCGGTTGATATACCCGTGCTGCGTCAGCAGGGGACGCCGCACCGCGCGCGCCGCGTCGAAGTCGGGCAGGGCGCTTTCCCACGCGGCGTTCAGGCGTTCGATGTCGCCCTCGTAGTGGTCGCGCAGAAAGTCGTGGAAGACACCCGGTTTATCGGCCAGCCCCAACTGATCCTCGTAGAAGCGCGGCCATGCATCCGGCTCGTTGTCCGCCTGCCACAGCACGACCGGCCCGCCGTTGGTGGCGAGGTACGGCTGCATGAATTCCGCCACAGCGGCCAGCCACACTTCCGCCGCTGCGAGGAACTTGGGATGCAACCGGTGCAGGCCCGTCACGCGGTCGGGCACGCCCTGGTTGGCCCACTCCGCGTAAATATAGGGGCCGGGCCGCACGATCACCCAGAAGTTCATGCGGGCGGCCAGCTCCAAAAAGCGGGCTACGTTGCGCCGGGCGTCCGGCATGCCGTTGAAATCGAAGTCTCCCCGGCACTGTTCGTGGACTTCCCACGGGACATACGTGCTGACGATATCGAGGCCGAGCTTACGCATCCGGCGGAGACAGCTTCCCCATGCGGTCGGACTGAGACGCCAGTAGTGCATCTCGCCGCTGATGAGCGCCCGCGAGGTGTCTCCGACCCAGAGCCGCTTGCCCGCAAGCTGTACTTCGGACATATAAGACTCTCCGTCCTTCAAGAAAAATAAAGGGGTCGCTGTGCCGCGCCCCTCCGAAAATTGTTTGTATACTGCGGTAGAGGACCGGGCCTCATTATTTTACCCTGTTTACCGGTTCGTGTGGGGCGCCCAGCGGCGGCACTCGTCGATCAATACGGCAAAATGCTCCACCGGGATGTAGTTGGCGACGGTATTGCCCGTGCCCATCGCAAAACGCCCGCCGGGCACGCACGCATCGAGGATGCCGCGCAGATAAGGCCGCAGCGCGTCTTCCGGCAGGGTGACCAGCTTGTCCATGTCCACGCCGCCCAATGTCCCAACGCGGCGCCCGTAGCGCGCCTTGAAGTCCGCCACGGGTAGGATCAGGTCCTGGAACGAGTGGTAAGCGTCGATGCGCACGTCATCGATCAGGTCGTCGATGACACCACTTTTGAACAGGTTGCCGCAACTGTGGATGAAAAACAGCTTGCCGTGCTCGTGTGCCAGTGCCGCGTAGCGCTTGTGCCACGGCAGCACCAGCTCGCGCAGGGTGCTGGCGGCGATGAGCGTCGAGGTTTTGAAGCCCATGTCGTCGGCGTGGAAGATCGCGCCGACCGCCTCGTGCCCGATCACGGCCTGATAGTAGCTCAGCACCTTTTCGCCCCAGCGCTGGAACACGGCGCGTACCAGTTCCGGCTCGTCGTAGAGCATGTATGCCAGCCCCTCGAAGCCGAGCAGGTTTTCGAAGACGTGCTCGAAGAACGTGGTATTGACCGTCAGCTTCATGCCGGGCGGCAGGTGCTTCGCCGCGTACTCGACCGGGCGCGGATCGGGCTGCAGCGCGTCCCACGGGAACGCCTCGAAGTCCTTCCACGACCGGATCAGCCCGAAGCCCTCCTCGACCCAGTGCCGGTCGTCAGCGGCCATTTCCGCCGTATTGTCGGTGACGCGGTGGTGCGGCGAGGGGTGGCCCGGCCACGTCGCCCAGACCGGCGCGCAGTCGTAGCCCAGGTGGTAGTACACTCGCACGACCTGCGCGTAGTAGGGTTCGGGCGGGGTCATTTCGAACCCCCCGCCCAGGCTTTGCCACGTTTCGCCCGCGCTTTCGGTGATGGCCTGCATGATCTCACCGTCCATGCTGGCTTCGGCCAGATGCACGCGGCGCGGTGTTTGCTCGCCGGTCATCACGCGGCGGAACTCATCGAAATCCGGCGTGGGGTGGTCGAGCCACAGGGACTCGACCACGTCGGGCGCTATTCTTCGATCAGATTGCACGGCTTCCATTGCACGTCTCCGTTGTGGCGCGCGATCTTGAAGTTCTTGATCTCGTGCGGGCCGAAGGCGATTTCCTGCACTGGGCCACCGTCCAGGCTGACGCGCGCCGTCACATGCTGCCCGGTGGATTCCGCTAACCGCACGATCAACGCTTCTTCCGTCTCCGCCTTCTTCAGCGCGCCGATCGCAACCGTCGCCGGTTCGACCGCCAGGAACGGGACCGGCTGCGCGGGCGCCGTCGCGGGCAGTGTTGGCGGGTAGAAGGTGTAGAAGCGTTCCAGCGGCTGGTTCAGTTCCAGCGCCGCCGGAATCAGCGCCGCCGCCAGCGTCTCCGCCGATCCGTCCGCGATCAGGCGGAAGCGCGTGTCGATCTGGCCCTGGTCCATGTACGTGTACGGCTTGCCAGTGTCGATGGCCGGACCGCCGGGATCGCCTTCCCAACTGCAGTGCGTCGCGCCCCGGCTCAGGCTGAGGTTCAGCACGCCCGCGTCGGAAACGTCGAAGCCGTTCTGCCCGTTGTTCGCCACGCCGACCGTCAGTGCGGGCGATTCGAGGCGCAGCCAGCGGCTGTAGGGCCACTCGGTCGCATCGGTGGCGCGTTCGGCGCTGCCGTACGGCACTTCGCAGATCGCGCGCGTGCCGGGCAGGTCGAACGGTATTTGCAGCTTGATCATCTTGCGCCGCGCCTGCATATACAGCCGCACGTCGAAGTCGATCTGCGGCAGGTCCGCGTAGAGCGTGACGCGGATCGAGGCGCGCGAGTGCTGCCAGCCCACCAGCCCCTCGACCGTGACGGACACCGGCCCCTGGGCGATGATGCGCAGCGCCGGGCCGGTTTCCCCTTCCACGCCCGCGAAGTCGCCCACTTCTTCCGGCGACAGCGCGGCGAACGGCGCGAACGGCGCGTTATAGGTCGGGCGATTTTCGCCGCCCCAGGCATGTGCCACGTCGTGATTGGCGAACAAACGCACCGGGCCTTGCAGCGCTTCGTGTCCGGTCGCTTTGTGGACCAGCGAGGCCAGCGCTGCCGTATCGCGGTTGAAGCGCGCGATCCACGTCTCCGTCTCGACGGTGATCCCGGCCAGATCCTCGCTGGCGTCCAGCAGCCCGGCGCTGAGGGCGGGCGTGCCCTCGAAGCGCACTTCGTAGCGGCGCGCGGCCAGCGGCGACACGTCCGCCACGAAGCCCACGAACGGCTGCCACGTGCCCTGCTGCAAGACGGTCGATCCGCCGATCTCCTGGTGCGCGATCTGCGCGCCCGTATCGTCGTACAGCGCGAAGGTTTTGCGCTCGGCAGGCGGGAAGTAGTCGCTGAGGAAGTTCAGCCCCACGGCGGATTTCATCGCCGCGCCGTGCGGGTTCAGCACGTAAACCGGGATCGTATTCGGCTGCGGCGTCACGTTGGGCAGCATGGCGTGCTGGCCCTTGAGCGTGATCCGCCTCGCGACGTGCCGCGCGTAGCCGAACATCTCCATCACGCCCGGTACGGCGTCTTCCAGCAGCGAGCCGCACAGCGTATCGTGGAAGGTGTTCAGCAGCACGCGCTTCCACGCCGCGCGCAGATCCTCGGCGGGATACGTCGCGCCCGTGCGCCACCAATCGATCGCGGCCCAACGCTCGGCGGAAGCCAGCATCGCTTCGCTGGCGCGCATCTCGCGCTTGATCGGCGCGACGGAGGTATAACAGCCAGTCAGCGTACGCTGAAGCTCACCCTCGACGACCGGCAGTTCTTCGGTGTACGGCTGCATCCGGTTCAGGAACGCTTCGGGCGTGCTGTGGCGGATCTCGATGTCGCTGTCTTCAAACTCCGCGAACAGCTCTCGGAAGGCTTCCAGATCGCGCCGGGTGGGTCCGCCGCCGTGATCGCCCAATCCCCACGGCACGAGCACGTCCTGGCCCGTCTTGCGCGCGATCTCGATGCCCTGCCGCGCCTGCGTCTGCGCGATGCCGACGCCCGGCGTGCAGTACCAGCCCGCGTCGGGCCGCAGCGCGAGGATCTCGGAGCCGTCCGCGCCGCGCCAGCGGTAGAGCGAGGCGGGCAGATCCATCTGCGAGGCGGTCGGGCGGCAGTGGACGTACAGCGCGAATCCGCTCTGGCGCATCAACTGCGGCAGCCCGTTGGGATGCCCGAACGTGTCGAAGTTATACGCCACGGGCGGGCGCACGCCGAACTTCTCGTCGAAGTAGCGGCGGCCTTCCAGGATCACGCGGGCGAGCGTCTCGCCGCCCGGCAGGTTGCAGTCCGGCTGGAGATACCACCCGCCGCAGATGTTCCAGCGGCCCGCCTGCACGAGCTGTTTGATGCGCTCGAACAGCGGCGGATCGTATTCTTCGACCCACTCATAGAGCAGGCTTTCGTTGTGATTGAACACGAACTCCGGGAAGTCTTCCAACAGCACGGCGGCGGTGTGGAAGGTGGAGATCGCTTCGCGCATGCCTTCGTCCCAGGTCCACATCCACACGGGATCGAGGTGGGCCTGGCACATCAGGTGCACGATCGGGCGATTGGAACGAGCGTCAGAGCGAGAGAGTGATGATTGGTCGGACATTCAGGTTACCCTTTGACGGCCCCCATCGATAGGCCCTGGCGCATATAACGCTGGAGCAGAATGGCGATCACCAGCGGCGGGACCATTGCCAGGAAATAGCCCGCCATCTGCTCGTTGAGCGGAATCGTAGACGTGGTCGTGACCTCGAACAAGTAGACCGAGATCGGCTGAAGCTGGCGCTCGGTCAGCAGGATCAGGTACGGCCACAGGAAGTCTTTCCACATCCCCACGAAGGTCAGGATCGACAGCACGATCAGGATCGGGCGCGACAGCGGCAGCGCGATGTGGCGCAGAATTTGCAGCGCGTTCGCGCCGTCCACTTTGGCCGCGTCGAACAGCTCGCTTGGCAGCGCGTCGAAGAAATTCTTCAACACGAAGATCTGGAACGCGTTCACGCTGCCCGGCAGCCAGATGCCCCAATACGAGCCGAGCAGGCTGACGTGGAAGATCGGCAGGCGCGCCACGGTGACGTACAGCGGGACCATATAGGCGATGCTGGGAATCATCAGCGTGACCAGGAAGCCCAGCATGATGTAACGCCCGCCCTTCGGCTTCAGGCGCGACAGGCTGTACGCGGCCAGCGTCGAAACGCCGATCTGGAAGATCATGCCGGTAACGACGATCACGACCGTGTTTTTGAACAGCCGCAGCACGTCGAAGCGTTCCCACGCGGCCTGATAGGTTTCCCACAGCGGTTCGCTGGGCCACAGCTTCAGCCCGGACGTGTAGATCGCGTTGCTTTCCTTCAGTCCGGCGGTGAACGCGTAGGCGAAGGGGAAGGCGACCGTCACGGCCAGCACCAGCAGCGTGATCATGATCAGGCGGTACATCAGGCGGCCCTGCCACGCTTGCAGCTCCAGCCGCGAAAAGACGCCGCGCTCCCACGACAGCAGCGAGCGGCGCGGGTCGGAGTGTTCCGACGGCGTGGAGATCAGCACGATATTCGTCGCCGCGCCCAGCAGCAGCCCCGTCGCCGGGCCGAACTGCCAGATCCCCAGCCCGAACAGCGCCGCGAACACCGCGACGTAAATGATGCGCCCGGTCCATGTCGAGGTATCCGGTTGGTAGAGCAGCAGCAGCGCCAGCAGCACCAGCGCGGGTACGCCGATCTCCAGCCCGATGATCGACAGCACGTCCGCGACGACGATCACGCCCAGCGCACCGTAGACGCCTTCCGCCATGCGCTCCGGCAGTTTGAATGCCGCCGCGAAGAACAGCGCCACGATGCTGGCGAACAGCAGCCCGGCCTGTACGCCCACCAGGACGTACCCCAGGGCGAAGATCAGCCCCAGCGCGGCGAGATGAAGCGCGGTCCGCTGCGGACCCCACACGTTTGTTTTATCCAGCACGCCGAAGATGGCGGCCAGCGCCGCGCCGAGCACCAGTTCGGGCACGCCCAACACTTCGTAAACCAGTGCGGCCAGCGCCAGCCCGATCATGCCGTACACGGCCCGGCGCACGATCTGCGGCAGCGGGAAGGTGAGGAAGACGAAGCCCATCAGCGCCACAAATCCGGCGGCGGCGTCTCGCCCCAGGAATCCGGCCAGCACGTTGGTGAACCATGCCAGTGCCGCGACGGCCAGCAGGGCCACGATCGCGCCGGTCCACGACTGCGCGCGGCGCATTTGTTTATGCGATACCTGCGCCATGCCTAGGCCTCACTTTCGATGACCCGCGAAATGCGCAGGTATATGGCGGAGAACGCGGCCAGCAGCACGATCAACAGCACGCTCCATGCCGACGCCAGCCCGAACTCGGAGTTCAGGAACGCTTTGCGGTAGAGCGTCAGGACGGGCGTCGTGGCGCTCTGGCCGGGGTAATTTTTCAGCACGAACGGCTCCATGAAGACCTGCGCCACGCCGATGATCTGCAAAATGAGCAGCGTGAGCATGGTGGGCTTGAGGTGCGGCAGCGTGATGCTGCGGATGCGGTCCACCGGGCTGGCCCCGTCGATCTCGGCGGCTTCGTACAGCTCGGTGGGCACGTCTTGCAGCGCGGCGAGGTACAGCAGCATCGTCGAGCCAAAGCCGCCCCACGTCATGACCGCGATCATCGACGGCTTGACCTGTGCGGGGTCTTGAATCCAGCGCTGGAAGTGAAAGCCCAGCTCCATCAGCAGCGTGTTCAAGAAGCCGTTCGGCACGCGGTAAATCTGCTGCCAGACCAGCAGCGCGATCACGCCCGGGATCACGTTGGGCAGAAAATACACCAGCCGGAAGAAGCCTTTCGCCAACCGCATCTCGTTGACCAGAATCGCCACCAGGATCGGGATGAAAAAGCCGATCATCACGCTCAGCCCGGCGAACTCGAAGCTGTTGCGCCACGCGGCCTTAAACACGGGATCGGCCACCATGCGCTCGTAGTTGCGCAGCCCGATCCACTCCGCGCCGCCCTGGTGCAGCTCGTGCAGGCCCACGTTTTGGAAGCTGAGGATCACGCTGCTGGCGATGGGATACCACGCGAACAGGGCGAAGAGGATCAGCGCCGGGAACAGAAACAGGTAGGCCGTGACTTGATCCTCGCCAATACGGAACCGGAATCGCCGCGCAGCGGTGGCATTTTTGGAATTCAGCGCAACATTCACCGCGAGATCCTCACCTTGCAAGCCTGAGCGGTTGGCGGCAGAAGGCAGGCAGTTCCCGCCGGAGCGGTCCCGCCGTGGGCCGCCGACCACTGAAAACTAAGACGGTTGTTCATTGAGTCGGTTGGGATGGTGGGGGCGGCGCCCAGCCGGACACCGCCCCACACCAGCATTGAAGTCGTACGAGATTGGTCGAGCGATTACTCGGCGGGCGCGAGCTGGTCGAGGATACCGGTCTGGAAGGACGCGGCGGCATCGGCCATGAGCTGCGGCACGTCGGCGTTTTCGTCGGTCAGCACGGTCGTCAGCACTTCGCTGATGGCGGTGTAGAAGTCCTGGGCGGCCACAATCGGCTCGGGGACCAGTTCGACTTCGCCAGCGGCGATCGCGTCGTTGAACGCGGCGTAGTTCTCGACCGGCATGGTGACGAAGTCCGCGTCAATCGCGGCAACCTGTGCGGCGAAGTCGCCCACGTACAGGTTGAGCACGGGCGCGCCCTGGCCCGCCTGGGTCGAGTTGAAGATCGCGCGCTCGGCGGCCAGTTCGTCGCTGCTGAACTTGCGCCACAGGTGGAACACGATGGCGGCTTCGGTCTGGTCGGCGTCGGCGGTCGCGTTGATGAAGTACGCTTCACCACCGGTCAGCGAGCGGCGCACACCGTCGGGGCCCGCCGGAACGGGTGCGTAGGCGTACTTGCTCAGGTCGACTTCGGGCATGTTCAGGTTGACCCAGCCCAGGCCGTCGCCGGGGTTCATCGCCATCGCGGTGTTGTCGGCAACCAGTTCCAGGATGGGGTTGATGCTCAGGTCGTAAGGCAGCACGTCGTACGTCCAGCGCAGGTCATACACGAACTGCATCGCGTCCACCGCCGGGCCTTCGCCGAAGGTCGCGGTGTAGGTGCCGTCTTCGTTCTGGACGATGATGTCAGCGCCGAAGCCGTAGGCGATGTTGGTGAAGTGCCAGCCGCCGCCGCCACCGGACATATTCATGGCGAACCCGGCCTTCAGGTTGTCCTGATCGGCCAGCGCGTCGGCCATTTCGGCCAGCTCGGCCCAGGTCTGCGGCGCGTGATCGTAACCGGCGTCCTGCAGCCACTGGACGTTGTAGGCGATGCCCTGCGCGTAGGCGCTGTTCGGGATGCCGTAGATGTTGCCGTCCGCGTCGCTCACGACGCCCAGGACGGACGGGCTGAAGATGTCGGTCAGGCCGTACTGCTCGAAGTAGGGCGTCAGGTCTTGCACGATGCCCTGGCTGATCAGCTTGCCCGGTTCGGTCAGCGGCACGCCGAACAGCGTCGGCAGTTCGCCACCGGCGACCAGCGCGGGGAAGCTTTCCGCGCCGAAGCAGTAGATCAGGGTTTCAACCGTGACGTTGGGATAGAGCGCCTCGAAGCGGGCGATCTGCTCGTCCCACTGCGCGCGCACGTCGGTCTGATCGTCGCCGATGCAGGCCGTCACGCCGATGGTCACGTCGCGCCCTTCGGCGATCTGGTCGGGCAGCGTGATCGGACTGTCGGACTGGCCCATCGCGGGCAGGGCGGCAGCGCCCAGCGCGAGCACGACGAGCAAAATGACAATGGAGCGGAAGGTTTTCATGCAGTGTTCTCCTATAGTTGTCGTAGCCATTAATCTAGTTCCGTGAAAGGTGAGACGTACGTCACTTTTTAACCGCTAGTGCTGACTTCCTTTCCTTGAAGCACCACAGGTTTCACGAACGATAAGCTCAGTGGGCAGAATTTCCTGGTGAGGTTCTTCCAGGCTGCCATCGAGGATGTTGATCAGGGTACGGGTGGCGACGCCGCCCAGGTCTTGAATCGGCTGGTGCACGGTGGTCAGCGCCGGGCTGGAAGTCGCCGCCGAGGGGATGTCGTCGAAGCCGACGATGCCGAGATCGTCCGGCACGCGCCGCCCGCTGTCCTGCGCGGCGCGCAGCGCGCCCAGCGCCATCACGTCGCTGGAGACGAATACCGCGTCAGCGCCACGGTCGATCAGGGTGAGCATAGCCTGATACCCCGCCGCTTCACCGTAGCCGCCCTCCACCACCAGCGCCGGATCGATGAGGCGGCCAGCGGCCTGCATCGCGTCGTAGTAGCCCGCCAGACGATCGCGCGCGGCCAGCAGCGTCTCAGGGCCGGTGATCATGCCGATGCGCTGCCAGTCGAGGTCGATCAGATGCAGCACGGCTTCACGCGCGCCGCCGAAGTTGTCGGTGTTGATGAAGTTGATGCCTTCCACCGGGGGCGGGCCGAGCAGCAGGAACGGGAAATGCGCCTGCGCCAGCCGCTTGACGATCGGGTCGTCGGCCAGGGACGAGATCATGATCAGCCCGTCGAACTGGTCGTTGCTCAAGATGCGGTCGCAGAAGCGCTGTTCTTCCTCGGTGCTGGACCCCATCCACAGCATGACCGCGTAATCGGACTGGCTGGCCTCCACCGTCACACCCTGGATCACGATCGGGTTGTACGGCTCGGTGAAGACGTCCACGATGGGTTGCGGGATGACCAGGCTCAGGATGCGGGTGCGCTGCGTGACCAGTGCGCGGGCGAGGTTGTTGGGGTGGTAGTTGTGCTGCTCGATGATCTTGAGCACGCGCTGCCGGGTGCTTTCTTTGACATCCGGACGGTTGTTGAGCACGCGCGAGACGGTGGAACGGGACACCCCGGCCAGCCGGGCGATATCTTCGAGATCAAGGGTCATGTCTAAATTCTCACAAAAGCTAGTTGCAACCAGAACACCGGGAAACGGGCTAATCAATTTTCGGGATCGTTCCCGGGAGCGATCCCGAAATCAGAATACAACAGATTCGATCCGAATGTCAATACCATTCAACCGGTTTTGAACCACCGTGCCGGAATGAGCTGGAAGCCTGCCGCAGAATCAAATCGGGCCGGAGCACTGTTGTGTGTTCCGGCCCGTGAATGTATCGAACGAGGGGATTAACCGGGATACCAGATCACGCGCGGATCGTCCGGCGCGCGCTGATAGTCCCACGCGGCGTCGATCAGGCGCGGCAGGTCGTAAACGGGCCGCCAGCCGAGCAGAAATTTGGCCTTCGTGTTATCGAGCCAGTTGGAATGATAGGGCGTGACGATATCCACCGAGGGCACGTCCCGCGTCTGCGCGAGGTAGTCCGCCACGGCGCGGTAGTTGACCGGCTCGTCCATGCAGATGTTGAACGTCTGCTGGCGCGCGGCGGGATGGTCGATGGCGATCAGGATCGCGTTGACCAGATCCTCGACGTGCACGAAGTTGCGCAGCACGGGCTGCCCATCGGGATCGAGCATGACGGGGATCGTGCCGGTGCGCACGTACTCGGCGGCGCGCTCCGGCCCGACGAGGTCGCACCAGCGCGGACCGCCGAACACGTCTTCCCCGAACGACAGTTGGTATTTGAAGTCGTCTTTTTCCATGATCCACGGCGCGCGCAGGCAGCAGCCGTTAAGGTCGACCTGCGTGTAATACTGCTCCAGCATGACCTCTTCGAGCACCTTCGACAGCGCGTAACAGCCGGGATAGGGCGTGTGCGGCTGCGCCTCCGTGACCGGGCCGGGATGCGCGTAGACGAAGTGGCCCACCGCCGCGTCGCCGCCGATCAGGATGAACTGCTCGAAGCTCGGGCTGGTGCGGGCCGCTTCCAGCAGCCAGAACAGCCCCTTGATCGCCACGTCCATAATCGTGTCGGGCGTTTCCTTGCTCGTGGCGAGGTGCAGCACGTGCGTCACGTCCTGCATGGCGAGATCGACCACGGCGCGATCCGCGATGGAGCCGCGCACGACTTCGAGGCGGTCCTCTGCGGGCAGCGTGCGGTTATGGCACAGGGCGCGCACGGTGAAGCGCTCGTAGGCCGGATCGTCCAGCAGGCGGCGGATGGCCGTTTGCCCGACCTTGCCCGTCGCGCCGGTGACGAGGATACGTTGGGTGCTGGTCATGAGTAGCCCCCTTTTGGGAAGAAGAAGAGGCAGGGCAGGTTACAAACCTGCCCCTACAACAGCGACTCTATGAACAACGCGAATATCGCAAACAGCGGATTCTGTAGGTGCGGGTTTCAAACCCACCCTTTTTGCCTTTAGATGTCCGCGTTCAAAGACAAACCCGCGTCGCGCCATCCGCAAAATGGCCCTATTTCCGCTTTTCTGGGTACAGCCCGAACACGCCCTCTTCAGTCGCCGCGCAGATGCCGCGCTCGGTGATCAGGCCCGTCACGAGCCGCGCGGGCGTCACGTCGAAGCCGTAGTTTTTGGCCGTGGCCCCTTCCGGCGTGATGCGCACCGTGACGACCTCGCCGTCGTGTACGCCGTCCATGTAGATCACCTCGGTCGCGTCGCGCTCCTCGATCGGGGTGCCGTGCACGCCGTCGCGCGTTTCCCAGTCGAAGGTCGAGGACGGCAGCGCGACGTAAAACGGCACGCCGTTGTCGTTCGCGGCCAGGGCCTTGAGATACGTGCCGATCTTGTTAGCCACGTCGCCCGTATAGGTCGTGCGATCCGTGCCGGTGATGACCAGATCGACCAGCCCGTGCTGCATCAGGTGGCCGCCGACGTTGTCCGCGATGATGTCGAACGGCACGCCGTGCTGCCCCAGTTCCCATGCCGTCAGGCGCGCGCCCTGGTTGCGCGGGCGCGTTTCGTCTACCCACACGTGCACCGGGATGCCCTTGTCGTGCGCCGCATAGATCGGCGCGGTCGCCGTGCCATAGTCCACGAAGGCCAGCCAGCCCGCGTTGCAGTGCGTCAGCACGTTGACCGGCTTGCCGCCCTTGCGCTTGCTGATCTCTTCGATCAGGCTGACGCCGTGCTCCCCGATGCGGCGGCAGTAGTCGGCGTCCTCGTCCGCGATGGCGGTCGCCGTTTGCTGCGCGATGTCGATCATCGCTTCGATGCCCTGTACGCCTTCGACGGCGGCCAGCGTGCGCTCTACAGCCCACGCGAGGTTGATCGCCGTGGGCCGCGTGGCCTTGAGCTGTTCGCCCGCCGCGCGCAGCGAGACCAGGAACGCCTCGCGGCTGTCGCGCGGGGCATTGAGCGCCGCGATGTACATGCCATAGCCCGCCGTCGCGCCGATCAGGCCCGCGCCGCGCACGATCATGGCTTTGATGGCATGCGCCACTTCATCGACCGTGGTCAGGTCGAGGACTTCGAACTTGAACGGCAGGATCGACTGGTCGATGATCTGCACCACGCGCGGGTCGTCTTCTTTGAGCCAGATCGTGCGGTAATGCTTGCCGTGTACGTTCATGCGGTTATTACGCCTTTGCTGCGGGCCAGGGGACGACCGGCTCGCACGCCGTCGCCACTTCCACGAGGTCCTCGATGGTGCGCAGGCTTTCGCGCTCGAAGATCAGCGCCTGCCCGATGTTCAGTGCGAGGCTGGCCGCCACCGTGCGGTCGTGCACGTCCTCGATGCCGCGAATGTCCGCCACGCCCGCCAGTCCGATCACGCGGCGCATCATCTTGCATGCGCCCAGCCCGGCGGCGTCGTGCAGCAGCCGCAGCATATAGTCTTCCTGGTAGCCCTGCGGCATGTTGATCGGATCGACCTGATCCCACACGTGGCGCTGGAATTCGCGCGTGAACACGTGCCACAGGTCGATGATCGTGCCGGTCAGGTAGGCGCGGAAGTCGGCGCGGGCGTCGGGATCCGGCGTGCGGACCTCGTGCGCGGCGTAGTTCAGCAGCAGGTTGCCGATCACCGCGCCCAGGTCGAAGCCCATCGGCCCGTAGAAGGCGAATTCGGGATCGATCACATACGTTTCCTGCTGGTTGATCATGATCGAGCCGGTGTGCAGGTCACCGTGCACCAGCGCCTGCGCCTGCGTCATGAACTTCTCTTTCATCTTCGCCACTTCGACGCGCAGCGCCTCGTCCGCTTGCAGCGCGAGCACCTGCGGTTCGAGTTCGGCGTGATAGGCGTTGCGCTCAGTCTTGCGGTACGGCTCGGTGAAGACGAGGTCTTCTGTGATCTTGCACAGCTCGGGGTTGATGAAGCGTTTGACCATTTCCTTCTTGGTGCGGTAATCCAGCACCAGATCGGAGGTCATGCCGAGCGTCTTCGCCAGGAACAGCCCGATGTGCTCCGCGAAGTGCGGGTACTTGATGCCCTCGCTCAGTCCCTTGCGCATGATGACGTGGTGATTCAGATTTTGCATGGCGAAGAGGTACATCTCGGCGTCGTAGAAGTACACTTTCGGCGTATGCTCCGGCACGAGGTCGTACTCGACCTTGAGCGCTTCCGCTTCGATGCGCGCGCGGTCCACGGGCAGCGGCCAGTCGCCGCCCACCAGCCGCAGATAGGGCAGCGCCTGCTTGATGATGACCGTGCGCTCAGGATCGGCTTTGGCCCACACCTTGAACACGAGGTTCAGGTTGCCATCGCCCACTTCGTCGGCGATCAGCTCGTCGTCCGCGCGGAAGACGGTGCTCAGTTCGGGCCGCTGCTTGACGTAGTCGAGGATTGTGGCGGAATCAAACGGGTGGTAATTCGGTGAAATCTCGTCGTTCATCACCTTACAACAGCTCCTTAAACGATAGGGCGACCCCTCCGATCAACGCGGCGAGGTCGCGGGTCAAAACAATAAGTGGCCCATCCCGTGATCGTGGGGGCGGTTGGAGGCGCCCCCACGTCAGTAAGTATGCTTTAGATCGTCTTATCGCGCTCGGCGCGGCCCGCGAAGACCGTGTTGACCATCAGCGCGCCCAGCAGCACCGCCCCGGTGATGAACTCTTTGAGGTAAATGTCGATGCTGGGGATGTTGTCCAGGCCGTTGCGCAGCGTGCCGTAAATCAGCAGGCCGATCAGCGTTTGCAGCATGCCGCCGCGCCCGCCCATCAGTGACGTACCGCCCAGGACGACGCCGCCGATGGTGTCCATCAGGAAGCTCTCGGTCGCGTCCGGTTGGGCGCTGTGCAGACGGCCCATGCTCACGATGCCCGCCAGTCCCGCGAAGAAGCCGGAAATGGTCATCACCACGACCAGCACCATCGAGGTGTTTACCCCGGCCAGCCGCGCCGCGGGTTTGCTGGCGCCAGTCATGTAGACGTAGCGCCCGAAGCGTGTATACCTCAGGATGAAATACCCGACCGCGAGACACGCCAGCGCTACCAGCACGATCACCGGCAGGCCGTCCTTGCCGCCGATGCGGTGGCTGCCCAGGTACGCCGACCACTCGGACACGCTGGTGATCACGCGGCCCTTGCTGATGTACGTCACCAGCCCGGATGCGATCAACTGCATGGCGAGTGTGGTCATAAACGTCGGAATGCGGAACCGCGCGCTGGTGAGGCCGCTGATCAGTCCGGCGATGGTGGCCGCGCCCACTCCGGCCAGCATCGGGATCGGCTCCTGGTAGTCCAGGTTGGCGAACAGATGCGCCGAGATCATGGCGGACAGCGCCGCGAGCGCCGCGATGCTCAGGTCGATTTCACCCAAAAGCAGCACGAATGTCATGCCGCTGGCGAACACGCCCAGCGTAGACACCTGGATCAGAATGTTGCGCAGATTGACCGCACGCATGAAGCTGTCGGACGCGAGGCCGAAAAACACAAACAGCGCGATCAGCGTCCAGACCTGGGCCAGCGCCGTAAAACGCCGCATCCATACGGACGATCCTGAAAACGCCTTTAAGCGATCCAGCAGTGAGACTTTTGTCGGACTGGTTGCAGTGTTCATAGTAACCTCATCAAAGTATCTTTATCCAGGTTGCGGTTTTCCATCCGCGCGACGATTTTTCCGTGCGACATCACGACGACCCGATCCGTGACCGCCAGGATCGTTTCCGGCTCCGACGAGACGACCAGCACCCCATACCCTTCGTCGCGGAACTGGCGCAGAATGGACATCACTTCGCTTTTTGCCCCAACGTCCATCCCGCGTGTCGGCTCGCTCATAATGAACACTTTGGGCGGGAAGGGCAGCCAGCGCGCGATGGCGACTTTTTGCTGGTTGCCGCCGCTCAGTTTGCCAACCGGGTTGACCGGATCGGGCGGCTGTACGTTCACCTTTTTGAGCGCGGGCACGGCGGCGGCAAGCTCCTGCCTCCGCTGCGGGATCACCCGCCCGATGCGCTCCAGGTGCGGCATGGTGACGTTGCGATAGATCGGCTCCAGCAGCAGGCTCTTGCGCCGGGATTCCGTCGCATAAGCCAGCCCATTGCGGATCGCGTAGCGTGCCGAGTGATTGCGTGGGAATGGTTTGCCTGCCAGTGTGATCGTGCCGCTGTCGAACTTGTACAGCCCGAACAGCGCGCGCGCCAGGTCGAAGTGGCCCGCGCCGATGGCCCCGTAGAGGCCCACGATTTCGCCCTTGCCCACCGACAGGTCGATGTTGGTGAACACGTCAGCGTTCAGATCCTGCACTTGGAGCAGGTGTTCCGTCGGCTGGCTGATGCTGTCGGGCGTATGCAGAATCTGCCCGACCTCGCGCCCCAGGATCAGCGAGATCAGCTTGTCCATCGAGGCGTCTTTGCGTTCCAGCGTGGCGATCTTACTGCCGTTGCGCAGCACGGTAATCCGGTCCGCGACGCGCAGCACTTCTTCGAGGAAGTGCGAGATGTAAATGATGCTGCGTTTCTGCTGGCGCAGCGTATCGACCAGCCCCATCAACTGCTCGACTTCGGCAGGCGACAGCGCCGAGGTCGGTTCGTCCATGATCAGCACGCGCGCGCCAGACATGATCGTACGCAGCACTTCCACGACCTGCTGTGTGCCCAGCGAGTACAGTTCCAGCGGCAGCGAGGGGTCGAGGTCGAAGCCCAGCGTATGAAGCTGTTCCTGCGCGACGCGGCGCATTTTTCCCCAGTCAATTGCGCCCAGACGGGTGACCGGCTGGCGGCCCAGGAACAGGTTTTCCGCCACAGACAGCGGCGGAATCGTGCTCAGCTCCTGGTGAATCATGCCGATCCCGTGTTCGAGCGCCGCCCCCGGCGTGTGGAGGTGGATCTCCTTGCCGTCGAGGGTATAGGTTCCCTCATAGTCGGTGTAGATGCCCGCGAGGATGCGCATCAGAGTGCTTTTGCCCGCGCCGTTTTCGCCGACCAGGGCGTGCACTTCGCCTTCCCGCAGGTCGAAATCGACATGATCGAGGGCCTGGATGGTGCGGAAGTTTTTGGAGATATTTTTGAGTTCAAGAATAGGTGTTTCGCTCACTGCACCACTCTTTCAACTCTTTATATAAATAAACACCAACTAGGATCGATGGCGCTAACGGTACAACTGGAATCCGGGACCGAATCCCGCTGCCACTTGTGCCGTCCCACTCTGAAGGTGATTGCGGTGACTTCGTTACGAAGCGTGCTTGGGGGCGGCTGAAGTGGGTGTCGTATCTATGCCCGTAGGCGGCGGCCAAAATCCATTCGGATGAAATAATGCCCGGGTACGCTTAAAAAAAGGAGGCGGCGGCCAGGCTGACCACCGCCTCGCGTTCGCTTAAACTTAGAACAGGTACTGGGTCTCAGCCCACAGAATACCGTCTGTGGCGCTCAGGCCGTAGTTACGCAGCTTCCACGGCTCGTCCGCCAGATCGGGGTTCGAGTCGATGTCCGCGAAGATCGCCGGACCGTCCGCCAGAATGTAGAACGGCATTTCCGCCTTGGCCTGATCCAGGCCGACGGTGGCTGCCCACGCGCCCGCCAGGACTGCCCAACTGTGGATGCGGTTGGCCGAGTTGCGAGCGGTCGCCACCAGGCGGCCATCGCGCACGGCTTCCACCGCGGGCGGCATGGCGTCCACGCCACCGACGAGCACCTGGTCGCCCAGGCCCGCGTTCTCAACGATCTGCCGTGCGGCCAGCGCCATGTCGTCGTTGTCCGCGAAGATCGCCTTCAGATCGGGGTGACGGTTGAGGACCGATTCGGTCAGGTCTGCCGCGCGGGTGACGTCCCAGTCGGCAGGCTGATCGTCCACGACTTCGATATCGGGGTACTTGTTCACGAGATTGAAGAAGCCCTGGCCGCGTGCCTGCGCGCCGGTGTGGCCCGGCTGGCCGCCGATGTGCGCGATCTTGCCCGCGCCTTCCATCTTGTCGATCAGGCGCTGGACGACCGATTCCGCCATGAACACGTTATCGGGGGCGATGAAGGCCAGCACGCCCAGGTCCTGCAGGTCCTGGAGCGGAGCGATCAGCGTGTCCATGTCGATGACCGGCACGCCCGACTCCGTCAGGGTCTGGATCGGCTCGATCAACGTGCCAATCGCGCCCGGCTGGACGGCCACGAAGTCCCATTCCTGTGTCACGAGCTGGTCGAACTTGGCGCGCTGCGCCTGGGGGTCGAACTCACCGTCGAACCAGGTGATCTCGACACCGAGCAGCCCGGCCATCCACCGCGCCGCTTCTTCACCCTGAGCATTCCACGTCCCGGCCAGGCCTGCGCTGGACATAGCAGCCTTCAGCGGCTGATCCTGGGCATGTGCGCGACGATATTCGATGAAGGGAAGATAGTTTGCGAGGGCAAATCCAGAGCTTAAAACGAGGCTGTTCTTAAGAAAACTGCGCCGGTTCAGGGTGGACATTTTTCTGCTCCTCTATAATTAAACATGAAGAATATTTCCGTGTGATGGTGTAACGCGCGCTGGCAAGTAATGTGTTCCATTAGCCGGTCTGCCGTCGCATGTGAACGCTCACAATGTTACACATCAAATTCATGATAGGCTGAATTAGGGGGGATGTCAAGAAACCGGGAACGCCCCTGACAGCGCCCTGAGATGGGCGTTGAGACGAGCTTCCGGTTGTCCGAGTTGATGTATTCGTATGCGCTACCGGGTGTGGCCTCAGTCGCAGTTGGGATTGGCGATGCGCGGCAGCGCCACCGTTACGGTCGTTCCGCTCCCGTTCTCGCTTGTTAGCTCGATCGAGCCGTCGAGCAAGGTCACCAGCTTTTTGACGACGGTCAGCCCCACCCCGGTTCCCTCATAGGAGACGGCATTGCTGGCGCGGTAGAAGACTTCCCAGACGAGGTTCTGCTCCTCCAGCGGGATGCCGATGCCCTCGTCGCGGATCTCGATCGTGACGTCGTGGTCGCTGGCACTCAAAGCTATCGTGATGGGAGTATTGGCCGGAGAGAACTTATCGGCGTTAGTCAGCAGGCTCCTGATGATCTGCTGCACCAGCCGTTCGTCGCTGCACATCGACAGCGGCGCGTGCGTGCTCGAAAGCTCAATGTGCCGGGGTACATCGAGCGTATGGTTGACCGCTGCGATCACGCTCTGGGTGATGTCGATCAGGTCGTAGCGGTTTGCGGCGATCTTTTGTTCGGTGTTGCTGAACTGGTGGAACGTGAGCACGTCGCCCACGAGATGCGTCATGCGCTTGATGCCGTTTTGCATCTGCTCGATTTCTTCGAGTTTTTCTTCCGGCGACAGCCGGTCCCCATATCGCAGCAGCAGGTCCGCCGATGTTTGCATGAGCGACAGCGATGTCCGCAGCTCGTGGGACGAGACCGTCACCAGCCGCGACATCGCCTCGTTGAGTTCCGTTTCGCGCTGAAGGGTCTGGTGCAGGTGCGCTTCCATCTGCTTGCGCAAACTGATGTCGCGGAAGCTGCACACGACCCGCGAGACGCTGCCGTCAAGATCGATGATCGGGGACAGCGCGAGGTCCGCCTGGCAGGTCGAGCCTTCGCTCACGACCATATCGATTTCAAGCCGCCCGGGCACTCTGCCTTCAATAACCGCCTTTAGCGCTTCGGACAGGACGCCGCGTTGGCTGGGCGCAATCAGGTCGGTGATGGGGATGTTCGGGCCGGAAAGGCGGCTCAGGAACCGCAGCGCCGCCGTATTGTTGTGACGCACGAATCCGGCGGGCGAAACGAGCAGGATCGCATCGCTGCTGCTGTTGAGGATCGCCTCCATTTCCTCTTTTTTACGATGCAAATCCAGCGTGCGCCGCTGCACGCGCGATTCCAGTTCTTCGGCGTGCAGGCTCACCTGGGCGAAAAGCTGCGCGTTCTGGATGGCAAGGGCCGCCTCGTCGGCAAACACTTGCAGCCGCTCGCTGTGCTTCTGGGTGTAGAAATTCGGTTGGAAGCTGTCGAGATTGATGAAGCCGATGACCTGCTCGCCGATCTGGATCGGGGCGCTGGCGTAGGATCGGATCGGGTACAGAATGCCCGGCAGCGTCTTCCAGATCTCCGAATGCATGGTGTCGGGGATGATCATGGGCCGGTGTGTTTGGGCCATCTGCTCCAGGTTGCCTGTGCCATAAACAGGCAGGCGCAGGTGGTTGAACGCGTCCACGATATCTGCCGTATAGCCGTGCCAGTACGCGATTTGTACGTAGCCGTCCTCGATGAGCATGATGTTGGCCGCGTCGGAAGGCACGACGCTTTCCACGGATTCGAGGATCTTGTGCATCACGTCGTCGAGATCGAGCGTGCTGTTGAGCGTCGCGGCAACCTGCCGCAGCGCTTCGACCAGGGCGCGACCTTCGCGTTCGGCGGTATACAACTGGGCGTTATGGATGGCGGTCGCCGCTTCTTCAGCGAAGATCTGCAGCGGCTCGATCTGTCGTTCGTTGAAAAAGTTGGGCGTATAGCCGTCCAGGTTGATGAACCCGAGCGTTTCGCCGTTGACCTGGATCGGCGTGCTCAGGTACGAGCGCACGCGGCTGAACTCGACCGGCACATCTTCCCATTCCGGTATCTCGGTGGTGTCCGCGATGAGCATTGGTGTGCTCGTGCGCATCATCTCGGCCAGGGTCGTTTTCCCTGTCACAGCCAGTGACACATCAGAGAGTCTGGAATGAATTTCGGGGGCGTAGCCGCGTCCATGAACGATCCTGGCGTGATCGCCTTCAAGCAGCATGATGTTGGCCGTGTCGTAGGGCGTGATCTTTTCCAGCAGTTCCAGGATGGAGTGTAGCACTTCGTTCAAATCGAGCGTGCTGTTGAGCTTTGTCGCAATCTCGCGCAGCGCTTCAACCAGAAGGTGCCCCTCACGCTCGGCGTTATAGAGAGTCGCATTTCTGGCCGCGATGGCAACCTGATCGGCGAACGCCTGCAAACGCTCGGCGTGCACGCTGTCGAAAATGCCCGGCGTGGCGCTGTCCACGTTCAGCAGCCCGATTACGTCTTCCCCGGCGCAGATCGGGACGATCATGTGCGACCGGATCCAATCGAGGTTGGGCCGGAGCACCCATCCGGGATCGGTTCGAGTATCCCCGATGTACTGGGTCTGGCGGGTGGTGATGGCCTTATACATATGGGGAAGCTGGTCGATCTCGAAGGAGATGCCCGCCAGCGTGTCGGTGGAGCTGTCTTCGTTGCGCTGGATGCTGCGCACGACGCGCGCGATCCCGCCCTCGATCAGCATGATGTTGGCCGAGTCGAGGGGCACCACCCGCTGCACGTTAGCCAGCAGCCGGTCGAAGATGATGTCCAGGTCGAACGTGCTGGACAGCAGCACGTTTGCGTCGCGCAGGGCTTCCGCCAGCACGCGCTGTTCCTGCTCCTGTTCTTTTGCAAGGATGTGTTCGGTGTTGTCGCGCAGCGTGCCTTCGAGCAGCACGGGCGACACGCCGGGCTCGGTGAGGATGCGCAGGCGCTGTGTCATCCAGATGATCGCCCCGTCTTTGCGTTGCACGCGGAACGAGTCGAACGCCGTGGCGTCCCCGCTCAGGATGGCCGCCGTGATCTTGATGCGATCGTCCGGCAGTGTGCGCTGAAAGAGCAGGTGCGGGTTTTCGATCCACTCCTCAGGCGTGAACCCGGTGAGCGTGGTGACGGCGGAGTTTACGTATTCGATGTGGATGTCGCTGTCGATCCGCGCGCGGAAAATGACGTCCGGCGAGGATTCGATAATCTGGTGGTAATCAATTGCGCCAGCCGGTGTGTTTTGCGCCGGTTGGACCGCCGGTGCGCCCATATCGTCGGCGCTGTCCGGTGCGGGCGTGTGGGTTTCCGGGGATGCTTCCACCTGTACCGGGGCGAACAGACCGGTTTCGTGTAAGGGGATCGCGGGCGGCTCCAGTGTCAGGTCGGTTGGCGCGGATTCCCCCGAGGCGGTTGGCGTGGGCAGGGCGTGGGCCGCGAGAAGATCCGTCCGCGCGGCATGGTAGCGGCAGCGGGCCATGCTGGTCACCAGCGCATGACGCAGCTTGGCGAAGGTGACGTCCTGCCTGGAAAGCACTTCGTCCGCGCCCAGTGCGATCGCCAGCAGTCCGGCGGCTTCGTCGTTTGTGGCGCTCAGCACGACCAGTGCGGCATCCGGCCAGGTGAGCCGCGTTTGAACGATCACCGTGCGTACCGCTTCCGTCAGGATGTCCAGAGAGAGTATGACGGCGGCGACTGGCTTTCCCGCCGTCAGCGTTCGCGCCGCGCGGATAGAGTCGGCGGCATCGACGTGCAGGGTTGAACCTTCCAGCTTTTGGAGATGCTCTAACAGGCGTGCGCGCTCTGCGACGTCAACGGCGATGATGAGAATGCGCGTTTGGTTGCTTGCGGTGGTTTGCCCCTGGGTGTTCTGAAGGCGGTTCGGTTGGGTCATGCGCCTGACACTTTCGGCACTACGCCTTAACGAAGGAACGGGCGACAAAGAAAGGTGCTATCCCAATAAAGCGGATGATGGCGCTCGGCGTATGTTGTAAGGAAAGTGCAGCTCGTACAGAGGTCCGTCTTTCAACCGAGATCTTTCGTATGATAATGCCAGTTTATCAGAGGAAAATGGTTTTAAAATAAAACGGAAATAAATATGTCGAAATGAATTGTTAGGAGTTTAATCATTTCGCCCTATATTGTAAGTTTGTAGGTAAGGGGGCAAGTGGAATCGAACGCCAAAGCGTGTTATGCGCTTTTAGAGCGAGAAAACAGGTTCCCGCCTCACTCGTTATCTGGAGATCCGTAGGGGCGGGGCTTGCACCGCGCGTTATTTCCCGGGGTTCCCGCGCAACAGGGCTGCGTGGGGGAAGGGGGGCTGCAAGTGCTAACGCGCTAGCCCGATTCCTGCCCGCGACGGTCCGGCAGCGGTAGGAGTCCGCTGAAGATCAGCTTTGCGATCTCTTCCGTAAGCCGGTCGGGATTGGCCCACAACGTTTGGATGTTTTCGTCGCCCAGCAGCGCCATGACTTCCAGCCCCAACCCTAGCGCGCCCAGCAAACTCACCAGGATCGGCACATTGGCCACGTCGATCTGTCCGCGTTCTGCGCGCAGTTGGAAGTGTTCTTCCAGGTCGCGCATGGCCGGGATCATGATCTGCTGGCGATACCGCTCGCGCAGATCGGGCGTGCTGAGGATCTCCGGTAAGACGGCGTGCAAAAACGCCTGCTGTTCCTGAAGGATCGAGAATCGCTGGCTGATCAGGGTGACAAACGCCTGCCGTGCATCGACGTCCAGCATCCGGTCATAGAGTTCTAGCCGCCCCCGCAGATCGGCTAGCCGGTCGATCAGGCTCAACAGCAGATCGTCCTTGCTCTCGAAGTAGTTGTAGATCGTGCCTTCGGCCACGTCCGCCGCCTCGGCGATCTCTTTCGTCGTTGCACGATGAAACCCTTTTTCCGCGAAGACTTTCGCCGCGGCTTCCAGAATTTCCGCTTTACGTTTAGCCGCGCGCCGTTCCTGGCGCGTGAGCGATTTCGAATCCATGAGCGCAACCTCCCAGATGGCTTGTGTTTTTGTGTGTTTTAAAATACTATTTAGGTACTGCTAAAAAGTAATTTCAACGACACGCCCCTAATTTTTAGGGGGTTGACTTTCATATCGTAACCGCCATAAAATGAGTTGATGCTCAAAAAATGAGCATATACTCATAATAGCACAGCGCCTGTGTTTTTGCATCTCAGGAGGTGGTCATGTTCCGAATCCTTGGCCGCATTGCAACTCAATATCGCGTTCCGATCATCCTGACCTGGATCGCGTTGGCTGTGACTTTGTCGGTTGTCGCACCTAGTTTGGAGGACGTGGGCACGTCCGATCAGCGCGATTTTCTGCCCGATAATGCGCCTTTCGCGCAGGCGGAGCAGCTATACCAGGAAGCCTTCCCCGAAAACTTTTCGCCCAGCAGCGGCATCATCCTCGTAGACAGCGGCGCGGCCAACGGGATCGCCGCCGGGACCCCGGCCTGGCAGTATATGGATACGCTGACGGCCTGGCTGAACAGCGATGCCGCGCCGGATAACGTCCTCGATGCGAGTTCGCCCACGCTCGATCCGGCGATCGCCGCGCGGCTGGTGTCGGACGACGCGCGTTATGCCCTGATCCTGTTCGGGCTGACCACCTCCGACGCGGACAAGGCCACCATCGATACCGTGAAATCCGTCGATGACTGGATCGATGCCAATCCGCCTCGGGACGGGGTCGCCGTGTACCATACCGGTCAGGCGAAAATCAACGTCGAGAGCGACGAGGTAACGTTTGAGACGCTCGACCAGACGTTGATAATCACCGTCGCGTTGATCATCATCTTCCTGCTGGCGATCTACCGCTCGCCTGTCAGCCCGTTGATCCCGTTGTTCACCGTGACGCTGGCGCTGCTGGTGGCGACAGGGCTGCTCGGCTTCCTCGGTGACGCGGGGGCGATCACCATCATCAGCCAGATGAGCGTGTTTCTGATCGTGGTGATGTACGGCGCGGGCACGGATTACTGCCTGTTCCTGATCAGCCGCTTCCGCGAGGAAATGGCCGAGACGCACGACGTCACTGCCGCTACAAAAGATACAGTGTACCGGGTCGGAGAGACGATTTCCAGCAGCGCCGCGACGATCGTCGTCGGGTTCACGGCGATGGCGTTTTCCGAGATGAGCGTGTTCGCCAACACCGGCCCGATGCTTGCCGTCGGCGTCGTGGTGGGGCTGCTGGCAGGGCTGACGCTGACACCTGCCCTGCTCTCGCTGCTGGGCGAGCGCGCCTTCTGGCCGAACAAGGCGCAGCACCGTGCCCACGGGCGCTGGTACGATTTCACCTCGCGGCAGGTGAGTTCGCACTCGCTGGTGACCATCCTCGTGATCGTGGCGATCATGGTCCCCCTTGGCCTCTACGGTCTGACGCGCGACGTGACGTACGAGTTCATGGAGGATTACCCGGACGATCTCGAATCTGTGCAGGGCTATCACCTGCTCGAAGACAACTTTGGCGGCGGCCTGCTTTACCCGCTGACCGTCGTGGCGGCGGATCGCTCGCCCGAGGCGATGGCGGCCCAGATGGTGAATCTCTCGCACGATCTGGCGCAGATCGACGGCGTGGATGACGTGTTCAGCCTGAACAATCCGCTCGGCCTGCACAGCGACCAGTACCAGAACGTGCTGCGCGTCGATACGCAGCTTCAGATCGCGCTGGGCATGGTGGGACAGGCGCTGCAAAGCGGCGACGTGCAGCAGATCGACGGCACGATCGCGGGGACGCTCGATTACCTGGACCGGCTGGCGGCGCACTTCCCCGACGTCGCGGACGATCCCGACTTGGCGCAGCTGCAGACGGTTCTGGGCGGCGGCGCGGACTCGATCGCGGCCAGCCAGGATGAGATGAACGCGGCGGCGGCGTCCCTGGCAGCGCGGTTGGGGGCGCTCGATAACCCGACCATGCTGCTCAGCGAGGGCGGCCCGCTGTTCGAGCAGTTCGGGCAGGTGGCGGCGGCCTATCTGGCGCGCGATGGCCGCGCCTTCCAGATGTCCGTGACGCTGGCAGACGAGCCGGGCACGGAGCGCTCGTTCGAGACCATCGGCAGAATCCGTGACGTGCTGGACCGCTATGAAAGTGATGGACCGACGGGCGTCAGCGGTACGGCGGTCGTGATTGCGGACATCCGCGACACCATCCAGCGCGATCTCGTTCAGGCTTTCGGATTCGTCCTGGTCGGCATCTTCATCGTGCTGCTGATCATGCTGCGCAGCGCCGTCGCGCCGCTCTATCTGATCTGTACGGTCGTGCTCAGCTACACGTTTACGTTGGGCGTCACGAGCCTCGTGTTCGATGTGTTCTTCGACACGCCCAAGCTGTCGTTTTTCGTGCCCTTCATGATGTTCGTCTTCCTGGTGGCGCTCGGCATCGACTACAGCATCTTTCTGTTCGGGCGCATCAAGGAGGAAGTGGGCAACCACGGCATTCACGAGGGTGTGCACGTCGCGGTCGCCACGACCGGCGCGATCATCACCTCGGCGGGCATGATCCTGGCGGGCACGTTCGGCGGCCTGATGGCGGGCGAGATCAAGTTCCTGGCCGAGATCGGGTTCGCGGTGGCGTTCGGTGTGCTGGTGGATACGTTCGTCGTGCGCACGGTCCTCGATCCGGCGCTGGCGGCGCTGTTCGGGCGCTGGACGTGGTGGCCGGGCGGTGTGCCCAAAGCGCAGCCGCGCGTTTCCTCCGCGCCCGCGGTCACGGCGTCGAGCGACGCCTCGAAGTAGGATCTGCGATCGGGGCAAGAGGCGGCAATACAGCGGCCAGGTGGGGGACTGCCTGGCCGCTGAGTCATGTAATTCGGGGGGTGATGGTCTTCGCGCTTATTCGTCGCGCAGGACGACCAGCGGGCGCACCCGTGTGGGCCGCCACGCGACCGCCAGCGCGCTGGCGACGGCGATGCCGGTGGCGATGCCCATGATCGCCAGCGCGGGCAGCGGATCGAGCGAAATATCGACGCCTTCCGCTCCATCCAGAATGCGGGCGGCAATTTCTACCGCGAGCATGCCGAGTCCGCTGGCGAGCACGCCCAGCAGGGTGTGTTCCAACAGGAAGGCGCGCAGCACGTGGTTGCTGCTGTACCCGACCGCCTTGAACACGCCGATCTCGCGCCGCCGCTCGATCATCGAGAGGCCGACCGAGTTGGCGATGAGGATCGCCCCTGCGACCAGCGCCAGCCCGGCGACGGTGATAGCGAAGACGAACAGGTTGGTGAGCATCTGCTGGATCACGGCGCGGATGTCCGCGGCGGTGATGACCATCGCGTCGGGCAGCGCTTCTTGCAGGTGATCCCCGAACGCCGTCAGGCGGCTCGTATCGAGTTCCGCAACCGTGATCAGGCTGACCGCGCTGCCGCCGAGCGTTTTTGCCGCGTCCTGCGAGACCAGCGCCGAGTGCCCGTGCGAGATCATGTTGCTCTCATAGTCGTAGAGTCCGGCCAGCACCAGATTGACCTGCGTGCCGGACGTGCCCGTGACCTGGATCAGTGTGCCGGTGGGCAGATCCTGATACTCATAGGTGTGCGGCAGGTAGATCGCGTCTGCGCGCGTGCCCCACGGCTCGCCGCTCACGGACAGGCCCGGCTCGCTGGCGATGTCAGTGCGCCCCTCTACGCGCGGCACGTCGAGCGTCCGCCACGTATCGCCGGTTTGCGCCTGGATCGACGTGAGTTCTGCCTGATAGACCGTGAACCAGCTTTTGACGCCCTTCTGGCCTTCGATCTCGCCGCGCAGATCCGCTTCTTGCGCCGCATCGCTGAAGACGACCAGATTTTCGCCTTCCAGCGATCCCTGCCGCACGTCGAATTCCTCGCGCGCGCTGAGGATCGTACCGGCTGAAAAGCCGATGGCAAACACGCCCACGAACAGCGCGATCAACGCAAAGAGCAGGCGTCCGCCCTGGCGCTTGAGGTTGTTACGCGCCAGCGTCAGCAGCCAGATGCGCGGGGCAGGCAGGCGCACGGAGATGAACAGCGCGCCGCCCAGCACCAGCCCCAACACGATCAGTCCCGCCAGCGCCACCAGCACCACACCCGCGCCCTGGATGACTGATCCCATGATCAGCGTGCTCAGCACGCCAAACGGCAGCGCCAGCAACGCATAGACGCCCACGGCTTGCAGGCGGCGCTTCCACGTAGAGAAGGCGGGCATCTGGCGCAGCAGCAGCGAAGGCCGCACGCCGCTGGCGCGCATGATGGCATAAACGCCGAAGATCAACGCGGTCGCCGTGCCGGTCAAGATGCCGCTCAACAGCAGCGGAACATCGACCGCCCAGCCCAGCAGCACCGATCCGGTGTTCTCGATCGCGTTGGTGAGCGGAATCGAGAAGCCGATCGCCGCGATCACGCCGATCACGCTGCCAACCAGCCCGATGAGGAGCGTTTCGAGGCCAAACAGCAGCATCAGGTGGCGCGGGCGGTAGCCCATCGTCTTGAGGATGGCGATCTCCGTCGTGCGGCGGGCGAGCAGCACCTGCATCGTGTTGGCGACGCCGATGCCGCCCACCAGCAGGCCCAACATGCCCGCGCCCTTCAGCATGAAGTTGAAGACGTCGCGCACGGACTTCTGATCGACGCGGATATCGTCCGGCGTGGTGACGCCCCACCCGGCGTTTCTCAGCTCCGCCGTCAGCCCGTCAGGATCGTCCGGAACCAGCAGCGACGCGCCGGTCACGATACGGGCATTGTTCGCCAGCAGGCTGGCCGTTTCCAGCGTGTAAAACACGCGCCCACCCATGTGATCGGGCGTGGCGCTGATGATGCCGCCGATCGTCATCCGCTGGGGCGTGCCGCCCATCGTGTTGGTGACCAGCACGATATCCCCGGCGTGCAGATTCAGCCTTTCCGCGAGATCGATGGTGATCGCAATCGTGCGCGGGCGCGAGAGCGCCTCGGACAGCGTGGCATTCTCCGGCGCGCTGAGCTTCAGCGAGCCGACCATGGGGTACTTGTCCGGCTCGACGCCGAACGCCGATCCCACGAAGGTCGTCTCGGTACCGGTCTTGAGCACCAGCTCGTACGTAACCGAAGACAGGGTGTAATCGCTGATGCGGCCCGATTCGCGCAGCGTGTCGAGCTGGGCGATGTCAACGTCGGTGAGCGCTGAGTCCTGATAGACTTCCAGGTCGCCGCCCAGGTCCACGCGCGGATCGCGGATGATGATGGTGAAGATGTTGCTGGTCAAAATCTGCATCGCCACGAGCGACATCACGCCGAACGCGACGGCAAGGATCGCCAGCAGGGTGCGCTGCCCGCTGCGCCGCAGCGAGCGCACGGCATAGGTCAGGTAAAACGCGATGCCCATTAGCGGCCTCCGTGCATGCGGACCGGTTCGCGCAGCGGTTCCGTGACGTGGCCGTTGCCCGGCTGCTGCAAGCGCCCGTCCACCAGATACAGCAGGCGGTCGGCGCGCGCAGCGACCTGCCCGTCATGCGTGGCGACGATGACCGTCACGCCCAGGTCGCGCCGCAGCCCGGCGAACAGCTCCAGCACCTGCGTGCCGGTCTTGGTGTCGAGATTACCGGTCGGCTCGTCGGCCAGCAGGATCGTGGGGTGGGTGACGAGCGCGCGCGCGATGGCGACGCGCTGCTGCTGCCCGCCGGAAAGCTGGTGCGGGCGGTGATTCATGCGGTCGCTCAAACCCACGAGGTCCAGCATTTCTTTGGCGCGCTGCGCGATGCTGCCCGCGCGGTCGCTGACGTACAGCGGCACTTCGACGTTTTCGCGCGCGGTGAGCGTCGGGATCAGGTTGAACGACTGGAAGACGATGCCGATCTTCTCGTTGCGGAAGCGGGCCAGATTGCGCTCGCTCATGGTGGTGATGTCCACGCCGTCGATGCAGACCGCACCGCCATCTACTGTGTCGATCCCGGCCAGGACGCCCAGCAGCGTCGATTTACCGGAACCCGACGGCCCGGTCAGGGCGATCCATTCGCCGTGCGCGATGGCGAACGAGACGCCGTTCAGAATCTCAATCCGTTCGCCGCCCAGCGGCAAAGCGCGGTGTAAATCGCGCGCTTCGACAGCGTAGGACGTTGAAGGGGTAGCGTTTGGCATGGCAGTGTACTCCTTAGGCTGAAATGGGTCCGGGGCATGCCGCAGCAGTCTGGACGCGCCCGGACGACAGTTCCATGCTAAACGCTGCCTGTCGCACGACGATGGTGAAGATGTCGCAACTTTGTCGCAGGAAAATGAAGAAGGTAACGGAGAGCGTGCAGTGATTTATCGCGTTCCGGTTACTTCGCCGCCGCCTTCGGCAGCCGTACCGTGAACGTGCTGCCCTGGCCGAGCACGCTCTCCGCCTCGACCGTGCCGCTCATCGCTTCCGCCAGCTCCTTGACCAGCGCCAACCCCAGCCCCGCGCCGCTGCCGTCGCGCAGGCGGGCGGTATCGCCCCGGTAGAAGCGTTCCCAGATGTGCGGCAGGTCCGCAGGCCCGATGCCCTCGCCGGTATCCTTTACCTGCACGATGATGCAGTCCCCATCCGCTACCGCCGACACGGCCACGATGCCGCCCGGCGGCGTATGGCGTGCGCCGTTGCGCAGCAGGTTATGAAAGATCTGCTCCAGGCGAGTTTCGTCGGCCAGGATCGGAGGCAGGTGATCCGGCAGATCCGCGATCAGCTCGACTTTGGTCGTTTTCCAGAGCAGCGGAGCCGCCATCTCGACGGTCCGGCGGATGACGGCGCTCGCATCGACCGTCTTGGGGTGCAGCTCGAGCTGGCCCAGTTCTGCCCGCGAAAGCGCAAACAGGTCATCGATCAGGTGCTGCAAGCGGGCCGTTTCGTGATCGATCACCGCCAGATCGCGCCGCACATCGGCGGGGATGTCATCCCCGGCCCGATCCAGCAGCGGCTCCAGTGTGCCGCGCAGCGTGGCGACCGGGGTGCGCAGCTCGTGCGAGACGCTGGCGACCAGCTCGCGCCGGTTGCGCAGCAGCCGCGCCACCGCGTCCCGCTCCGATTGCAGCGCGTGCATGGTGTGGTCCAGGTCTTCAGCCATCGTGTTGAAGTTGCTTTGCAGCGCAGCGACCTCGTCCTCGCCCTGCACCGGGATGCGGATGCTCGTGTCGCCCGCGCTAAGCGCCGCCGCGCCGCCCATGAGCACCTTCAAGCGGCGGGTGGTGCGCCGCGCCGCGAGGTATGCCAGAAAGATCGATGGCGGCACCACCAGCACCAGCAGCAGGCCGAGCAGCACGCCGTAAACGAGGATGAGCGGGACGAGGTTGAGGACCAGCGACACGAGGGACTCGCCCTCGGTGTTGCTGGTGGAAAGCCTGGACCATTCGCTGGTGATAAGCACGATCGAAAAAGCTGCCGTGGGTAAGACGACCAGCAGTACGTGCGAATGGGTCAGCGACCACAGCAGGTGGCGGCGGCGCAGGCGGCCCCAGAACAGCCAGATCCGTATCAAGGTGCGCGCGGTGATGTGGGCAATGACCCCGGAAATGATCACCGCGGAATACGTTTCCGGGGCCAGCGCATCGTAGGTGGCATCGCGGTTGTTGGTGATCAGCGCCAGAACCAGAACCATTGTCGCCCGGACGATGGCGACCAGTCCCGCATCGTCGAGGGTTTTCAGGACGGACTGGATCAGCAGGTTGCCAATCTCCAGAATCAGCACGCCCATGCCCAGACTGACGGCCAGCCCTCCGATCAGCTCGAAGAGAATCTGCCGCCACCAGCGCCCCTGCGCGCGCCGCAGGCGGATGGCGTACCACGAGATGCCGGTCAGCATCACGATGAACAGCCCGTTTTGCCGGTCCGAGAGGGAAAAATGCGTGGTGGTCAGCAGCAGGATCGCCATCATCGCGGTGCTGAGCGCCAGCGCCTCGATCAGGGCGCGCGGCAGGGAGACCCGCAGCGTCCAGTTGCCGAAGGACAGCCGCGCGATTATCCGGCGCGCAGCCGGTAGCCAACGCCCCATACGGTTTCGATCTCCTCACCGACTGGCCCCAGCTTTTTGCGCAGGCGCAGCACGGCATTATCGACGGAACGGTCGCCGCTGATGTAATCCTCGCCCCATACGGTGTCGAGCAGGTACGCGCGGCTGAAAGCCCGCCCCGGGTTGCGCAGCAGCAGGTGCAGCAGCGCGAACTCGGTGGGGCTGAGGTCGAGCAGTTCGCCGTCCAGGTCGGCGCGGTGGGCTTCCGCGTCCAGCACCAGCGGCCCCCGGATCAACAGGGCGGTGCTCGTGCTGCGATCCGCCTGGAGCGTTTGCTGGATCAATTCCACGCGGCGCAGCATGGCGTGCACGCGGGCCAGCAGCTCGCGCATGCTGAACGGTTTGGTCAGATAGTCGTCAGCGCCGACTTCCAGGCCCATCACGCGGTCGATCTCTTCGCTGCGCGCGGTCAGCATCAGGACCGGTGTCGCGGCGTGCTGGCGGATCTGGCGCAGCACGCCCAGCCCGTCCAGACGCGGCAGCATCCAGTCGAGGATCATGACGTCGGGGTGCAGCGCGTCGTGCAGCGCCAGCGCCGCTTCGCCATCAGCGGCATGGTGCACGGTATGCCCGGCGGCTTGCAGCTCGCGGCGGATCACGTCGGCCAGATTCGTCTCGTCGTCAACTAAAAGTATCGTCGCCATTCCCTGCCCACTTTGTAGGTTTGCGCGGCCCTTTCCTATCAGGTTATACGCAGCGTGAGTTTAACGGGTTCGCGCCCGATCGGGTACTCACCGCCCGGCGTTCCCGTTGCGGAGGGCTGCCGTGTGGTGATAGGCACCCGAGCGCCACTTGCCGCTGACACTAGATTGCTGTATAAATCAAGTTAAGATTACAGTGAGCCGTTGTAAAACCCGTTCATGCGGGAGGGGAAAATGAGGATAGATCGAACTACCAGGACTCGAACATGGATCGCCGCCCTGCTCGTTATGGCGACGTTGGTGAGCGCAATCGCTGTTCCATCACTGCCGCGGGCCCAGGCGCAGGGCACACCCTCCTGCCCGATTCAGATCGTCATGGAGGACATGCTCATTTTGCATGCGGGTCCGGCCTGGAATACGCAGACCGTCGGCACGCTTCAGCGGGGCAACGTCGTCTGTCTGGTGGGGCGCGACGGCGCGACGACCTGGCTGCTGGTTGGCTCCGGGCAGGCTTTTCTGGGCTGGGCCCCGGTGAACGCCTTCTGGGCGAACGTGCCGTTCACGATTTTGCCCGTGATGAGCGGTGGCACGACCGGCCCGACGCCGATCCCGCCGATCCCGACCCCGGTTCCTGTGTCCCAGACCTACGTTGTGCAGTGGGGCGATACGCTCTACAGCATCGCGCAGCGCTTCGGTGTAAGTCAGGCCGCGCTGGCGCAGGCCAACAACATCGCGGCGACGTCCTGGGTGTATGCGGGCCAGACGTTGGTGATCCCCGGTGTGGGCACGACCCCGCCGCCCACGACCGGCACGACCTACGTCGTGCAGCAGGGCGACTATCTGGTGTCCATCGCCGCGCGCTACGGGTTGATCTGGTGGCAGTTGGCGCAGGCCAACAACATCCAGCCGCCGTATGTGATTTACGCCGGCCAGACCCTGATCATCCCCCGTTAGCCTGACCCAGCGGCTTTCCAGGTGAATTCAAACGCCCCGGTGATGTACTCGCCGGGGCGTTTTTGTTTTCCTACAAAACCCCATTACGCGTTGCTTGTCTCCCCTCTCCAACCCAGATTGGAGAGGGGCCGGGGTGAGGTCGCGTTTGTCTTTTCTAGGGTCGGGGGTGGGGTTTCTACGAGAACCGGATGGCCCGGTTTTTGTGTTTCCCGCTCACATTCCCGCGACCGACCGTCACCGCGCGGCGAACGCCTGCACGATGACATCCAGCGTTGCGCCGGACAGATCCGGTAGCACGAGGTCCGCCGCGCCGACGAGATCGGGCGATCCGAGGCCCACCGCGAACATGCCGCCCACCTGCGCCGCTTCGACCCCGGCGGCGCTGTCTTCGAACACGACCGCGCCTTCCAGCGGGGTATGCAGCGCGCCCGCCGCCCACACGAAAATATCGGGCGCGGGCTTGAGCCGCGCGACGGTGTAGCCGTCCGCCACCGCGCCGAAGCGCTCGTAGAGGC
This sequence comes from Aggregatilinea sp., assembly GCF_036822615.1. Classification (NCBI taxonomy): domain Bacteria; kingdom Bacillati; phylum Chloroflexota; class Anaerolineae; order Aggregatilineales; family Aggregatilineaceae; genus Aggregatilinea; species Aggregatilinea sp. The sequence goes on from NZ_DAISHJ010000015.1 coordinate 50,379, forward strand.
CGGTGCTGCGCAGAATCATCTCGGCCTTCGTGCTGGACGACGCCACCGCCAGCCGGATCCCGGCGGCCTGCGCTTCGTCGAGCAGCGCCACCACGCCCGGCAGAATATCCGCCGTGCTCATGTGGTTTAGGTCGTCGTCCAGCGCGGCATCTTTCACGGCAAAATAGTGCCGCACCTCGTCCGCCGAAAGCTCCCGCTCTTGCACGATGTAGCGCAAGTAGTCGCGGCGGTGGTGGCCGCGCATACGATCCATGTCTTCGGGCGTGAAGGGCATTCCGGCGGCGTCCGCCACCTGCTTCCAGGCGCGGTAGTGCAGGTCGATGGTGTCCACCAGGACGCCGTCCATGTCGAAGATAAACGCAGCGGGTGTAGCCACAGCAGCCGGTCCTTGTTGGGGGCGAAAGCGAAGGCAGCGCTCCGGTGCTGCCGCGCACCAGTATAACGGGCGAACCGGACCCCTGACAATGTGCGAACTGCCCACCGCCGGATCGAGACAAAAAAGCCTCCCGGCAGTGGGGGTGCCGGGAGGCGTACGGTCACGCCGCCCAGGAACGAGGCTAGCTCTGCGGCGTGTACTGTGTCACCTGAAGCCCGAACATTTCGTTCAGCCGGGCCACGTCCAGCGCGCCGTCCGGTGTCAGCGCGACCGAAGCGATGAAGCTCACCGGCAGCGGCGTGAAACTGATCGCGTCGCCCACCGGCTCCCACGCCGATCCGGTCCAGCGCGCATATCCCGCCGCGCCGCTGCCGCCGTTGGACCATGCCAGCAGCGGGTCGCCGTTTTCATCGACTGCCAGGGCCGCGTCGTCCACGTAGCCCGCGTCCGCCAGCCCCGGCAGTGCGTCGAGGCCGTCCATCGGCATCCATGCGTCGCCGTCCACGTCCGCCGCCAGCTTGAACGCTTCTGGCAGGTCGTACCCCGCGCGCAGCAGCACGAGATCACCCTCAGCGGTCGCCGTCAGGCGCAGCAGGCTGGTGTCGCTCATGGGGGCGGGTGCATCCGGCAGATCGGTCCACGCGGAGCCATCCCACAGCCGCACGTGGGTCATGCCGCCTTCGTCCCAGGCCAGCGCGATCCTGCCGTTCGGTAGGGCGGCCAGCGTCGAAACGCCCGCGTCCGCCGCCGGATCGACGTTCAGACCCGCGTCCGTGCCGAGCGGCTGCCACGCGGATCCGTCCCACTGGCGCACGTACAACTGATCCGGCTGCATGAACTCGCTGGCTTCGCGCCACGCGACGACCGGGCCGTCTGCCATGACGATCAGGCTCTCGTCGTAATTGAACGTGCCGCTGGCGTACAGGTTGATCGCGTCCCCGAGCGGCGTCCAGGCCGTGCCGTCCCACTGGGCGGCGTTCAACAGCGCGGTGCTGCCGTCGTCGCTGGTGGTCAGGTAGGTGATCACGACTGCGCCATCCTCGCCCACCGCGAGGCGCGAGAACATCGCGTCGGCAGGCGCGGCGGCGTCGCCCAGGCGCACCCACGCGGATCCGTCCCACTGCTCGACGTAAATGCTGCCGCCGTCCGAATACGCGACGACGGGCGTCCCGTCCGGCGCGACGGCGAGATCGTTGTAAATGACCATCATGCCGCCGCCGACCGGATCGCCCAGAGTTTCCTCTTGCAGCGGCCCTTGTGCGAACGCGGCGGTAGCGACCAGCAGCGCCAGAAACACGGCGGCAAACGTGGTGCGGCGTACGAACTTGAACATGAGATTTGTCCTGTTTGGGTAGAGTGTTAAGGTGACAATACGCCAATCTACCCGCCATTGTAGGCGCGCGTCGACGCGGCGGCGTCCGCCGATTGGAGGATTTTTGACTAGGTCCTTTGGTGGAGGGGATGCGCCGGATGATCCCGTGTGACTCATCCGGCGCGGGACTACTCTTAAGAGGTTAGCCGAAGCGCAGCGCCCCCGTCGGCTCGGCGGAAAGATCGACGCGCTCGCCCAGCACGCCCGACGGCCCCAGCCGCACCGGGATCTCCGCCCCGGCGCGCACGTAGACCGGGATGCGTTCCAGTGGCGCAGGGACGTCGAACGCCCGCCCGCCCGCAGCCCGTTTGCCGGTCCACAGGTCGAACCAGTCCCCGGCGGGCAGCGTGACGCGTAACGTCTCCGCGCCCGGCTCCGTGACCGGGAACACCAGCAGGTCGCGCCCGAAGAAGTACGCGTAGGGCGACGCATCTCGCTCGGTGAGCGCCAGCGCGCGCATCATCGGCTCGCCGGTTGCGGCGGCGTGCTGCGCTTCCTGCCAGATGTACGGCATCAGGTTGTGCCGCGCATTGACGAAGAACCGGAAGGCCGGGATCACGCGCTCGTTGCCGCTGAGCGTCTGGATGTTCCACGGCGTGCGGTCGCGCGGGGCGCGGTGCTGGTTGAACTCCGAATGGTACTGCATGATCGGGCAGAAGGCGGCCATCGCCGCGCCGCGCAGATACAGCTCCGCGCCGGGCGGTTCGCCGCTGAAGCCGCCGAGATCCCAGCCCCAGAACGGGATGCCGGAGATTCCCGCCGACAGCCCCGCCAGGATCGAGTGGCGGTAGGCGTCCCAGGTCGAGTTTTCGTCCCCGGCCCAGTGCGTTGGGCTGCGCTGCGACCCGGTGAACCCGGCGCGGCTGAAGGTCAGCGCGTCGCCGCCGCGTTTTTTGATGGTGAAGTTGTAGTACGCCTCGATGTAGCGCTGCGGGTATTCGTTCCAGACTTCCGCGCCGCTGCGCCCGTCCGAGAAGATCACCGATTCGCCCCACAAATGCTCGCCGCCGTCGGTCTTGAAGCCGTCCACGCCCATGTCTTCCAGCAGGTAGGCGCGTTTGTTCAGCCACCACTCGTTCGCGGCGGCATTGGTCGGGTCCCACAGGTAGCCGTTGCGGAACCAGAACGGCTTGACGCGGTACAGGCTGCCATCCGGTTCGCGCACGCCGAAGCCGGACGCCTCGAAGTGCGCGCGATCGGCATCGTGCTGCGCGTGCGGGCCTTCCGGCGCTTTGATCACCGGGATCTGCCACAGCACCAGCCGGATGCCGTGCGCGTGCAGCCAGTCGGTCATCGCTTTTGGATCCGGCCATTTCCCTTCCGCCGGGAAGGTGAAGTCCTCGTAGCGGAACGCCCGGTCGCCGGGGATGGCCTCGTACTGTGCGTCGTTCCAGATGTAAAACGTGGTCTCGTCGCTCCACGCCTCAATCACCAGCACGCTCGGCTGGATGTCATGCGCCAGCGATTCCTGTGCCACGTCCATCACGCGCGCCTGTGTATTCCACTCGTTGCCGCTCATCCACAGCCCGAACGTCCATAGCGGCGGCAGCGCGGCGGGGCCGGTCGCGCGGGCGAACTGTCCCGTGATGGCGACCGGATCGTCGCCCGTGTACCACGTTAGGTCGAGCCTTTCGTCTGTGCCCAGGTCGGCTTCCACCGTCCAGCAGTCCGGCGCGGACGCGGCCAGATCGAACTGCATCCAGCGGCTGCTTTGCACGTAGACGCCGTACCCTGCCGAGGACAGCAGGAACGGGATCGGCATATAGGTGCGCTTGCCCTGGCTTTTGTACTGCTCGTAGCAGCGCACGTCGAGCACCTCGCCGCGCTGATCGAGCGCGTTGAAGCGTTCGCCCAGGCCGTAAAAGCCCTCGTCCGTCGCGGCGGCGAAGCTCAGGCGCACGCGGCGCGCGCGCTGCCCGTCCGTCAGCCACTCGACGCCGAGCAGCCGGGGCAGGCGCGGATCGTCGGGTGTTTGCCGGGTGTCACCGCCCCGCGCGGCCCGCACCGTGATCGCGCCGTCTTCGATCTGCTGGAGCGCCAGCACAGGATCGGGATCGGCAGTCCACGCCTCGCCGACCAGCGCAAAGCGCGGTGTGCTGGCTCCGGCGGCCTCGGCCCAATACGTCAGCGTGTGGCCCTGGGCGGGCGCGGTCAGCGCCGCCTGCCATACGTCCTGCTCGACGCGCACCATGCGCTCCAAAAATTCCGCGCCCGCGCCTTCTTCGCGTTCCTGCTGCCAGTGCGGTTGTTTCACAGCGTCGATAGGCTGCGCCGGGTCGTCGTCCACGCAGGCGAACACCTGCAGCCCTTCGACCGCGCCGGGCGGGCGCGTCACGATGCCCACGGTAAAGGCTTCCCCGGCCAGCGGCTGGCGCGGGACTCGTTCTTCCGGCCCCTGTTCGTAGGGATGTTCCTGGCCGGAGGGGAGATGAAAGATCTCGATCATGTGTGTTTATCCAAAAGTGAATGAACGACCAGAACCATCGCGTGGGACCATAACAGCGGGCTGGCGGGTGATCCCCACTTCGCTTCCCACTCGGGGTAATAACTTGCGTCGCGCATGTGATCGGCTACCTGTTCCGGCAGCTCGCCCGCCTCATTCGCCTGCGCCTCGATCCAGCGCATCAGGCCGCGCGCCTCGTCGATCCGGCCCAGCTCGACGTACATCCACGCCAGCCACGCCGTCAGCAGAATCCACTCGCCGCCACCGTAGTACGTGTCCGCCGCATAGCGGTACACGCCGCCGCCGGGCACCAGCAGATCGCGCTCGATTTTCGCCAGCGTGCGCGCGAAGATCGGGTCGCGGGCGTCTACCAGCCCGTAGGGCACGGCGGTCCACAGCAGGCTGGCGTCCACGGCGGGATTCTCGTGCGTCTTCTGTAAATAGCCTTCCGGTGCGAGGCAGTGTTCCAGCGTGTAGGTGCGGATCTGCTCCAGCAGGCCGTCCGGCACGAGTGCGGAGTCCACAGCGCGCACGGCGATCAGACCGCCGTAGATCGCGGCCAGGGTGCTGGTGTGGATCTGGTCGCGGGCTTCTTCCCAGCAGTCGTAGTTGGGGCTGCTCCACAGCGCGGCTAGGTAGCGCACCGTCAGCCGGATCGCGGGGACCGATGCGTCCCACAGCGCCGTGTCGCCCGTCAGCTTGACATGCTCGGCCAGCCCCCACAGCCACGTGCCGTAGCCGTCGAGCTGGAAATCCCACCAGAAGTCCATGCCCAGATCGCCGTCGAGCGTGAAGCGCGTCGGCAGATAGTCGGTCTCGTCGGGCGTTTCGCCTTGCGCGAGCTTATCGAGCAGGGCGTTCAGGCGATCTTCGTGCTTGACCAGCGTGCGCCCGGCCCAGACGTAAAAGGCGCGGCTGGAGTCGTGCAGCCCGGCGCAGTCCATGCCATAGGCGACCCATGCGCCGTCGCGCAGCCAGGCGTAGCCGTACTGCGAAAACGTGGGAGAGGCGACGTATGCGCCGCTGGGGGCCTGCCCCGCGCGGATGATCTCGATGCTGGATTGAATGAGGTTCATGGTTTCGTCACGGGATTAGTGGAGGCAGGCGGGCGGCGGCAGGGCACGCGCCCCGCCGCCGCATCGGTTACGGGAGATTACTGAAGCAGACCGTCGATCTGTTCCTTCGCCATGTCGAGGGCGCTCTGCGGATCAAGCTCGCCCATTTCGGCAGCGGTCAGAAGCTGATTGAGATCGTCCTGCATTTCGGTCTGGCGCTCGATGACGGGCGGCGTTACCGGGCTTTCGAGGGCCTGGAAGACGGCTTCGCGGTTATCGGGCGGAGTCTGCTCAAGGTAGGCTGCGACGTATTCCGGCGCGTCGATGGCGGGCAGTTCCCACCCCGCATCGATGCGGACGGTCGCAGCGATCTCGCTGGAGGTCAGGAACTGCGCCCAGGCGGCGGCTTCTTCGGGGTGCTCGCTGTCGGCGGAGACGGCCACGCCGTTGGCGAAGAAGTGATGCGCCTTCTGCGCCGCGCCCGGCTCAAGCTGGATGTCCCACGCGAAGGGCGCGTCCGCGAAGGCGGCGAACTGCCAGATGCCGATCACGTCCATGCCCAGCTTGCCCTGCAGGAACAGCTCTTCGTTGGCGACACCCGCCAGTTCGGTCTGGTCCGGCATGACGTCTTCGTTCACGAAGCTGACCATCGTCTCCAGCGCCGTGACGCATTCCGGCGAGTTGATGGTCGATTCGGTCATGTCCGCGTTGAAGAACGCGCAGTTGTTCTGGGCGGCCTTCTTGTAGAATTCCCAGAACTGGATCGGGGAGTAGATGCCCCACACGTCGTCGCCCAGCGCGCGGATAGACTGCGCGGCGGCCATGGCGTCGTCCCAGGTCCATTCGGCGGTCGGATAGTCGATCCCGGCCTGGTCGAACAGGTCCTTGTTGTAGAACAACAGCACGGTCGAGAACGACTCGGGCAGGGCGTACTGCGCGCCATCGACCTGGAAGGCTTCCAGAGCGCGGGGATAGTACGGCGCGTCGGTGCTGACGTAGGGCGACAGGTCCAACAGCACGTCGTTGGCCGCGTAGCTGACGAAGTTCTCGAAGTTCAGCTCGAACACGTCCGGCGCGTCGCCGCCGACCAGATCGGCTTCCAGCAGGGTGAAGTAATCCGCGAACGGCGCGCTGGACACTTCGATGGTGATGTTCGGGTTTTCGGCCTCGAACGCGTCGATGATCGTTTGCAGATCTTCGACGTGATCCGGGTCGGACGAGAAGTTATAGTAGCGGATGGTTACCGAATCCTGCGCCAGTGCGGACGCGGGCACGAGCGCGGCCAGCATCACCACGACGAGCAGAGTCACTAAACCTTTACGAAGCATTGCATTTCTCCTGTTTTCTAATTTGTTTGACATGCTGCGAACTCTTGAGACGTGCTGTACCTTACGGGACGGGCGCGACCGGATCAGCCCTTGATGCCGCTCAGCGTCACGCTGCGGACGAACCACTTCTGCGCGAACAGATAGGCGATCAAGATCGGCAGCACGGTCACGACGGCGCCTGCCATGACGACGTTCCACTGCGTCAGTGCCCTGGGACCTCCTTGTAACTTTGCCAGCCCGACCGGCAGCGTCATGAAGATTTCCTGACGCGCCACGAACAGGGGCCAGAGATACGCGTTCCAGTACTGCATGAAGCTCAACACCGCCAGCGTCGCCAACGCGGGGCGCGTGAGCGGCAGGATGATGCGCCAGAAAATGGTGAGGTGGTTCGCGCCGTCAATGAAGGCGGCTTCTTCCAGGTCGCGGGGCAGGCTCAGGAACGCCTGCCGCAGCAAAAACGTGCCGAACGCGCTGAACAGGCCGGGCAGGATCAGGCCCTGGTAGCTGTTCACCCATCCCAACTGCCGGATGAGGATGAACAGCGGGATCAGCGTCACCTGGCTGGGGACCATCATCGTGCCCAGATAGAGCAGAAAGACGATCTCGCGCCCACGCCACTCGATCCGCGCGAAGGCGTACGCCGCCATTGCAGACACCAGCACCTGCCCGCCCGCGCCCGCGATGGCGACGAACAGGCTGTTGCCCAACATGCGCTGCATCGGCATCAGGTCGAACAGCGTGCGATAGCTGTCGAGCGTCGCTGGGTTCGGAATGAACTGCGGCGTGACGCTGAGGATGTACTCGGTTGGTTTGAGCGACGTGCTCAGCATCCACGCGAACGGGATCAGCATCACCAGCGCCAGCACAATCAGCACGGCGTAATACAGCAGATCGACGATCCACCGGGTCGGGTGCAGCCGGATCGCGCCGGGCGCGGCGGCTGCGTGAGAAAGCTGGCTCTCGGTCATAGGTCGTAATGCACCCATCGTTTTTGCAGCCGGATCTGGACGAGCGTGATGGCGAAGATGACGGCGAACAGCACCCACGACATCGCCGCCGCGTAGCCCATGCGGTTGTAGCGGAAGGCGTAGTTGACGATCTGCTCCACGACGACGCTGGTCCCGGTGCGCGCGTAGTCTTCGGGCATCAGCCACGCCTGCTCGAACACCTGGAACGAGTTGATCAGGGAGATAATCAGCGCGAAGAACGTGGTCGGCGTCAGCAGCGGCAGGGTGATGTGGCGCAGCCGCTGCATCATCTGCGCGCCGTCGATCTTGGCCGCTTCGTAGTAACTTTCGTCGATGCCTTGCAGGCCGGAGAGGAACATCACCGTGATGAAGCCGATGTCCTTCCAGATGCCTGCGATGATGATCGCGTACAGTGCCGTGTCGGGGTCGAACAGCCAGTTCGGCCCGGTGATCCCGATCTGCGCCAGAGCGTAGTTCAGCAGGCCGTAGCGCGGGTTGAAGATCCACTTCCACATCAGCGAGACGACCACCCACGACGACACGACCGGCACGAACGTCACCGCGCGGAAGAACGATACGCCGTGCAGAGGCCGGTTGAGCAGCAGCGAGACGCCCAGCGCCAGCAGCAGCACGAACGGCGTATAGATCATGATGTACGTCAGCGTGTGCTTGAACGCCGCCCAGAATTCCGCGTCGTGATAGAGTTCCTTGAAGTTGTCCAGACCCACGTAGACCGGATCGGACAGCAGATTCCAGTCGAACAGCGTCAGACGCAGCGAATAGAGCAGCGGGCCGACCATGAACACCAGCAGCCCGATCAGGCTTGGGGAGAGGAAGAAGATCACCCACTTCCACTTGTGTATGCCGTGATTGCCTGCCACGATCCGTGACTTCTTTCTTCACTCACTAAAGAAACTTTGGCAAAAAACGTTACGATGCCGGTTGGCTTTCGATGCGTTCCAGCAGCGGCGACTCGAACAGCTTGCCGACCACCAATCCCGCCGCGCCGCGTGCCCAGATCTGGTCGTCGGTCGGCTTGACCACGATCTGCACATTGTCCAGCAGGCCGTTAAACGTATGCTTGCGCAGGCTCTCGAACATCGGCTTGAGCCGGTGATCGCCCGCTGCAACGCCTTCACCGCTGATGATCAGCAGCGACGGGCACAGCAAATTGATCACGGTGGCGAAGCCGATGCCCAGGTAATGCCCGCTGCGGGCCAGCGCGTCCTGCGCCAGCGGATCGCCTTCATCCGCCGCGCGCACGATGTCCCCCATGCTGGGCGACGGCGCGAGGCTGGTGCGTGCGCCGCGCATCAGTGCGCTTTCCACGTCCCCGATCACGGCGGGGTCGGCGGCCATTGCTTCCAGGCAGCCGTATTTCCCGCACGCGCAGCGCGGGCCGTTCTCGTTGATGGTGACGTGCCCCAGTTCCCCGACGCCGCCGTGCACGCCCTGGTACAACTGGTGATTGAGCACCGTGCCCATACCGATGCCGCGCCCGACCGTCACCACCACGAAGTTCGGCACGGAATGCCCCGGCCCGAACAACTGCTCGGTGATGGTCAGCGTGTTGACGTCGTTTTCGAGGTAAACGGGCAGGGCCAGCCGTGCGGCGACGAGGTCGGCCAGGGGCACGTTGCGCCACTGGAAAAACGGCGAATAGTGCACGACGCCGCTGGCGCAGTCGATGACGCCCGCCAACCCGATCCCCACGCCGAACACGCGCGCCGACGGGATGTTGGCCTCGGCCAGCGCCTGCGTGACGGTTTCGGCCAGCTCCGCGCTGACCGTCTGCGGCGTGGTATCGGGCGACATGGGCCGTTCGGCATAGGTCAGCACCGTGGTTTCCAGGTCGGTCACGGCGCACACCACTCGGTCTTCCATCAGCTTGAGGCCGACGACGTACCCGGCGGTGGGGTTGAGCCGCAGCAGGACCTGGCGGCGTCCCCCGGTGGATTCGCTTTCACCGACTTCGATCAGCCAGCCTTCGTGCAGCAGCTCGTTGACCAGCTGCGACACCGCCCCGACGCTGAGGCCGGAAATGTGCGTGACCTGCGTGCGTGACAGGGGGCCTTCGCTCCTGACGATGTTCAGGATCAGGTTGCGGTTGAGTGCTTTGATGAGGTCGCGGTTCGCGCGGCGAGGCTGGTTCATGAGCTTTTCAGTCAGCTACTTTTATCAGTCAGTGAAATAAGTTGACCTAAGCATACGCCCGATTGAGGGTGCTGTCAAGCAAGTGATCTGCGGGCGCATGTGATGCACTTTTCGGGTGAGGAAACTGGTTCCACCTTCACCCCTTACCCCAAGATCCGTAGGGGCGAGGCTTGCTCCGCCCGTTTTTTCGCGCAAAATGCCCCCTTCCCGCCGTTTGCATGGGGGATCATGTCCGGGGACGGGGGCCGTAATCGTGTTTCGCGCCTCTAACGCACCAGGAGACGGTGCCACTCGGCGCGCATGATGCGGATGAACGCGGCAGTCGGCGGATCCGGCTCGCGCCCCGCCTGCCCGATCAGCACGACCTCGTTCGCCAGCGGCGGCATATCCTCGAAGTCGAGGAACATCAGGTTGCCCAACCCGACCTGCCGCGCCACGTACCCCTCGCTCAAAAACGCGATGCCCTGGCCCAGCACCAACGGGCGCAGAACCATCAGCGCGGGCAGTGTGATCACCGCGCCGCCGCTGCCCCGCCGGGCGTGCTCGCCGATGCCCTGGATGAACGCTGTCACGATGGGATTGAGCGTCGTGCGGAACAGCGTGTGGTCGTAAATATCCGCCACGTGGATCGGCTCGCCCGCCAACTGCTGCTGCGCGAGCGGGTGATCCGGCGCGCAGACGGGCCGGACCGCTTCGCGGAAGTGTGCGTAGACGGTCGTCGCCTTGTCCCACACCGGCGCGCTGAGCAGCCCCAGCATGGTCTCGCCGGAATGCAGCATCGCCAGGATTTCCGGCGAGCGCCGAGCCAGAAACGTGATGTCTACGGCGGGGTAGTCCGCGCGGAAGCGTTCCAGGGGCAGGGACAGCATATACGTGACCAACGGCGGCACCGCCGCGAGCCGGACGTGTCCCAGGCTGCCCTCGGCGGTGCGATGCGCGGCTTCGCGCCCGTCTTCCAGTGCACCGAGCGCGCGTTCGGCGTAGGGCAGATAGGCGCGCCCCAGCGGCGTCAGACGCAGCGACCGGCTGCCCCGTTCGAACACCGGTCCGCCAAGCTCCGTTTCCAGCAATGCGATGCGCGCGCTGACGGACGGCTGCGTCAGCCCCAACACGTCCGCGGCGCGGGTAAAACTCCGCTCGCGCGCGGCCAGCACGAACGCCTCGATTTGCGACAGCTCCATATACCCTCCCATAGAAAACTTCTATGGAAACGATAGATTGCATTGCCTTCCATTATAGTGCGGCGTGCCGTACAGTGGAATCATCCGGGCTGCATGAAAGGAGGATATCCCATGATCGCATGGCTGCGGCGGGTATTCCGCCGGATTTCAGCGCCGTGTTCCCGGCCCACGCCGGAACAGGCGCAGTCGGAGCAGTCGACGTTTTTCATGATGGAGATGCTGCTCCAACAGCGCCGCTAGTCGCTGTCAGGAGTGGTTGAACTCGAAGCGTTTTCGTAGGGGCGGGGCTTGCTCCGCCCGTTTTTGCGCTTGCTTTTTCCCCTTCCCACCGTGTGCATGGGGAACCGTGCCAGGGGATGCGGGGCATTATGTAGGGGCGTATCGCAATACGCCCCTACCGGAAGGTACCGGATTGGATTCGTGCCGTTCGGCTAACAGCCAATTGCTAACCGCTACTCGCTGCTTTCCGCCCGCTCGAACAGCGGCAGCACGTTGAGCGGCGCGGGATAATCGCGCAGCCACTGCCCGCCCTCGTGTACTTCGCTGGGATCCCAGCCGCTCTGCCACGTGCCGGGCGGCAGGTAGATGTCGCGTGAACGCGCGCCCTCCACGATCACCGGCGCGACGAGCAGATCGTCGCCGATCAGGTATTCGTCCGCGCAGGTCAGCGCGTCCTCGTCGTGCGGGGCCAGCCACCACAGCGGGCGCACCAGCGGCACACGCTGGCGGGCCAGCTTGATCGTCTGCGCGGCCACCTGCCGGTGCAGGTCGGCGTACTGCGCGCAGATCTCCGCGCACTCGCCGCCGTAGTCCCACGGCGCGAGACTGAACTGGATGATCGGCATCGGTGCGACGGCCTGCGTCCAGCGGATCATCAGTTCCGCCGTCACTTTCTGGTCGAAGTACTGGTTGCCGCCGATCATATCGGGGAAGCTGTACGGGTAGCCCAGCAGGTTGAGCGTCATGGCCTGCGTGATGCAGCTCGCCAGCCCGTTGTCGTAGCCCCACACGCTGCTTTTGTCCCACTGGCGGAATAACATCGGGAACGCCTGGCTGCGCCACGCGGCGCGGCTGTCCGACCACGGATAATGTGCCGCCGCGCCCCGGATGTAGGTCGTGCTGGCGGTGTTGGGCGCGCCGCCGTCGTGCCGTACCGTGCCGGGGATGTCGTAGAACATACCCTCGCCCGCGTCGAACTTGAAGCCATCCACCCCGACCTGCCCCGCCAGCCGTTCCAGGCGGCCCATGTGCCATTCCAGCGCGTCGGGATTCGTCACGTCCAGAAAGACGGCTTCACCCTCCCACCACTGGCCGATGTACGGCGTGCCATCTTCGCGCTTGATGACGTAACCCTCGTCGATGGTGGTCTGGAAGTGCATCGAATCGGCGTTGAAGAACGGCACGCACCACAGCGTGACGGCCATACCCAGCTCGTGCAGCATGCGGATCGTGTGGCGCGGGTTGGGGAAAGGGGCCGGATCGAAGCGCGTATCCCCGAACGCGCGCTGCCACTTGGCGTCGATGCCGAAGATGCTGCACTGGAAGCCGAGCTGCTGCATGCTCTGCACGTGGTCCAGGATCAGGTGGTGCGCGATGTTGTTTTTGAAGCGCGCCCAGGTGGTCCACAGCGGGCGCTCGAACAGGTAATCCGGCGGGGGATCGCTGACCTCGATCTGCTGCCAGAACGCCTCAACCACGGCGCGGGCGGAATCGAGCACGAAGAATCGGATCGTCAGCCCCTCGCCGCGAATGGTCAGCGTGCCATCCGTCTCGCGCCCGGCGGCCAGCGGTGGGCGCTGGTCGAGCGGCGCGGGCGCGCCGAAGCTCTGCGCGGGCGGCTCCCCTTTCAGCGGCGCGTTGAAGCTGGTCTCCATGCGGTCGCCCTCGACCCACACGCCAAACCCGTTCGAGTTGATCCACAGCGGCTCCAGGATGCCTAGCAGTCCTGTGCCGCCGTTGTCGCTGGTGACGAACGGCGCGGGATACTGCGCGATCTTTTCGAGCGGCCACTGCTGGTGGCCCAGTCCGCCCTGGCCGTACCAGTGTGCGTCGCCCAGCGCGATGCGGATCTCGTTCACGCCGCGCCAGATCACGCCGTAGGCCCACGATTCCACCTCGGGCTGGGCCGGGTTTACGTCGAGAATGTCGAGCGGAGCGTTCCCTTGTGCGCCCTGTAATACGTGAGTCATCGTCCTTCGAGCCTTTCGTCGCCTCGCGCCGCCTCTAGCGCTGTGTCCGCCGCCAATCGTAACGATGCCCGCCGCGCTTGTCCACTTATGCACAGTGCGGCTCATAACAGGTTAGAATCATACTGTGTTGCGTGCCGTGCCTGCTTTTCGCCCCTGACCGGTGGATTTGCTCATGCTCAACCGGCGCTTCAACGGCTTTTTCGTCTTTTCCAACTCGACAGACCGCCCGTTGGGCTGGGCGGACGTGGGTGTGCTGTCGTTCGTGATCGTGGTGCTGGCTGTCAGCGTGCATCTGGCCCTCGACGCGCCTGAGACCGTCGCCGGACCAACGATTTCGCTGTCGCCCACGGCGCTGCCTTACTACGCGCTGCGCTCGGTCGGGCGCATGGCGGCGGCCTATGCGCTCTCCCTGATCGTCGCGCTGATCTATGGCCGCGTTGCCGCCACCCACCACCGCGCGGGCTTGGTGCTGCTGCCTCTGCTGGATGTGCTGCAAAGCGTGCCGATCCTCTCCTTCCTGCCGGTGGTGCTGCTCGGCCTGATCGCCGTGCTGCCGGAGCGGCTGGCCGTCGAGATGACCGCCATCGCCCTGATCTTCACCAGCCAGGTGTGGAATCTCGTTTATACGTGGTACCAGTCGCTGACCACACTGCCCACTGATCTACGCGAAGCTTCGACCATTTTTCGCTTCGGAAGCTGGCTGCGTTTCCGCACCCTTGAGCTGCCCTTCGCCGGAATCGGCCTGATCTGGAACAGCATGATGAGCTGGGCCGGGGGCTGGTTCTTCCTGATGGCGGCGGAGATCTTTACCGTGGGCGACCGCGACTTCCGGCTGCCCGGCCTGGGCGCATACCTGCACGAAGCCGCCGCGCAGAATGATTACGGCGCGATGGCGTGGGGCATCGCCGCGCTGGTGATCGTCGTGCTGCTGCTCGACCAGTTCGTGTGGCACCCGCTGCTGGCGTGGTCGGATCGCTTCAAGCTGGAAATGGTCGAAAACGACGAGCCGCCCTCGTCCTGGTTCTATGACCTGCTGCGCGGCAGTCGCGGATCGCAGGCGGCGCTGCGGGCCGTCATGCGCCCAATCAACCACGGCGTTGACGCGCTGCTGCGCCGTCTGCTGCCCGCATCGCCGTCGCCGCGTGCCGCCCAGGTGACGCGCGGGCGTCCGTGGGCGGGGTATCTGGTGAGCGCGGTGCTGGCGATCGCGGTGCTCGTCGCCCTGTTCTGGACCGGCCAGATGCTGTTTGTGGTGCCGCTGGCGCAGTGGCGTGACATTGCGGTTGGGCTGGGGGTGACACTGCTGCGGGTGGCGCTGGCGCTGGTCATCGCGCTGGCCTGGACGATCCCCGTCGGCGTGTTGATCGGCACCAACGCGCGCGCGGCGCGGCTGCTTCAGCCGCTGGTGCAGGTCTTCGCGTCGATTCCCGCGACGGCGCTGTTCCCGGTGCTGCTGTTAGGGCTGGTGAAGCTGCCCGGCGGGTTGAACATCGCCGCCGTGCTGCTGATGCTGCTCGGCATGCAGTGGTACCTGCTGTTCAACGTCATCGCGGGCGCGACGGCCATCCCGCAGGATCTCAAGTACACCAGCACGCTGCTCGGTCTGGGCCGCTTTGACCGCTGGCGCACGCTGATCCTGCCCGCGCTGTTCCCCTACGCCATCACGGGCGCGATCACGGCCAGTGGCGGCGCGTGGAACGCCAGCATCGTCGCGGAGTATTTCCAGTTGGGCGATCGCACGCTGCACGCGACCGGCATCGGCGCGACCATCGCGCAGGCCACCGCCGCCGGAGACTATCACCTGCTGCTGGCCTCCACCCTGGTGATGGTCCTGGTCGTGGTGTTGATCAACCGCCTCTTGTGGCGGCGGCTCTATCACCGAGCTGAAGAACGTTTCCGCATGGAGTAAACGGGCATGACTGAACCGTACCTGATCGAACTGAAGCACATCAGCCAGATGTATGGCCGCGCCGATCGCCGTTTTACGGCGGTGCATGACGTCTCGTTTGCCATCAATTCCGGTGAGCTGGTCGCGCTGCTGGGGCCGTCCGGCTGCGGCAAAAGCACGCTGCTGCGCACCATCACCGGCCTGAACGTGCCCACCGAAGGCGAAGTGCTCTACCGCGACCAGCCGCTAAAAGGGGTCAATCCCCACGCGACGATCGTGTTCCAGACCTTCGCGCTGTTCCCCTGGCTGACCGTGCAGCAGAACGTCGAGGTGGCGCTCAAGGCGCGCGGCATGGCGGAGCGGGAGCGCGGCCCGCGCGCCGTGGAACTGCTCGACATGGTGGGCCTGGACGGCTTCGAGCGGGCTTACCCGCGCGAGCTGTCGGGCGGGATGCGCCAGAAGGTCGGTTTTGCGCGGGCGCTGGCCGTCGAGCCGGAGCTGCTGTGCCTGGACGAAGCGTTTTCGGCCCTGGACGTGCTCAGCGCGGAGACGCTGCGCGGTGAGCTGCTCGAACTGTGGTCGAGCGGCAAGATACCGATTCAGTCGATCCTGATGGTGACGCACAACATCGAAGAAGCGATCCTCATGGCCGACCGCATCCTGATCATGGACAAACAGCCGGGGCGACTCGTCGCGCACCTGCCGGTGCTGCTGCCGCGCCCGCGCCAGCGCAAAGATCCGGCGTTTTTGGCTTTGCTGGACCAGATCTACGCGACGATGGCCGGGCAGACGCAGCCGGAGCACATCGAGCTGGGCTCCGCGCCCGGCGAGGCGGGCCCGACGCGCCTGCTGCCCGATGTCACGGTCAACGCGCTGGCGGGCCTGTTCGAACACCTCAACGACGCGCCCGACAACAAGGCCGACATCTACCGCATCGAGCAGGACCTCAAGCTCGATTCCGATCACCTGCTGCGCTTGATGGAAACCGCCGAGCTGCTCGGCTTTGTGACCATCGCGTCGGGCGACATCACGCTCTCTCCGCTGGGCGAGACGTTTGCCGAGGCGAGCATCCTGGCGCGCAAGGAGATTTTCGCCGGGCGGCTCAAGCGGCTGCCGCTGTTCAGGTGGCTGCTGGCGCTGCTGGGTGCCGCCGAGGAGCACCGGCTCGACCGTGACGTGATCCGCACCGCGCTCGAACTCGAATTTGCGCCCGGCGAAGCCGAGCAGCAGACGGCTATCGCGCTGGCGTGGGGGCGTTATGCCGAGCTGATCGCCTACGACACCTCGACGGACGCCATCACCCTGGAAAGCCCGGCGTCAGTTCCCGCGGCCTGATTGCGCCGCGTCAGGAATGCATCACGCCGGAGACAGGCGCATCCCAGATCAGCGCGGCGTCCTTCGATAGCTGCGCGTCGATCCGTGCCGCGATCTCGTCCGGGTAGGGGGCGGTGCGCCGCACGGTGAGATCCGCGAACGAGTTCACGCACTCGAAGGTCGAGGCAAGCGTGCCGCGCGTCTCGTTGACCATGAACATCATGTAGTGGATGCGCTTGGCGCTGCGATCCAGCAGGCGCACGTACACCGCGACCGTATCCCCCACCAATACCTCGTTCAAATAGTGAATGTGGTGCTCCAGGTCGAAGCCGCCCGTCCCGTGCTGCTCGTGATAGGCCGGGGACAGGCCCAGCCCGGCGGCGAACGGATAGCCCGCGTCATCGAACACCGCCAGATACCAG
This sequence comes from Aggregatilinea sp., assembly GCF_036822615.1. Lineage (NCBI taxonomy): Bacteria > Bacillati > Chloroflexota > Anaerolineae > Aggregatilineales > Aggregatilineaceae > Aggregatilinea > Aggregatilinea sp. Next base: position 67,069 of record NZ_DAISHJ010000015.1, read on the forward strand.
CGGATGTTCATATGCCCGTTTTCGTCTTCAAATTCCGGCGGGATCTCGGTGCGGTAAATGTGCGTGAGCGCGGTGATCTGGTCGAGAGGGATCGCGGGTGGTTTCACGGCAAGTTCTCCGGTGTGATAAGTCAGGCATGCTGCCGGAAAGCATAGAGCAGATGCGCCCGGCGATCAAGGTCCAGCGGCTACGGCTCGATCCGGTGTGCGGGCATCACTGGACACATAGTGAGCAAATCGGGGGGAATCTACGTAAGTTTAATTATGTTTTGATCAATGTAGTATATAAATACTGTTGAAAAGCACTGGCTTTGAAACCTAACTTGCTTTACTCTCTGTAAGCAAGGCAAACAGGATGCCGTCATTTGATCATCAGTGTCTTTGTCTGCAAATATTTTGATGACACTGACTGAATAGTAATCGCTGGTTGTACTTTGAGCGCACCGTGGGCGTGATAGACAGGTGCGCTTCATGCTATAACGTGCTGGTTCGGCATCAGGCCGGACGCGGCACCGGGTTTCCGAAGGATCGACAGCCGCGCCTGTTTGAAGTGTTTTTCAGAGCGCAAAATAGGGGAACGGTCGCCGGAACCACCCTGGGCTTGATCATGGCCCGGCAGGCGGCAGAACGTCCCAGTGGCACACTGTTCTTCGAAAGTTATGAAGCGAAAGGCGCGACCTTCACGGTTGTGCTGCCGGGTGTGCGAATCGAGATCAGCTAAACATGGCAAGAATCATTGTAATCGAAGACGAAGAGCCGCTGCGCGAAAGCATTCTCACGCTGCTGAGCTTTGAGGGGTACGAAGCGTCGGGCGCTGCGGATGGATACAGCGGCCTCGCCCAGATTCGCCAACAGATTCCGGACGCGATCATTTGTGATTTGATGTTGCCCGGCATAGACGGCTTTGAAATCGTTAAGACGATCCACAGCGAACCGGCAACGGCGTCCGTGCGCGTGATCTTCCTGTCCGCGCTGTCCGATCAGACGGTTATCGCGCAGGCGAAGGATCTGGGAGTCACATCCTACCTGATCAAGCCGGTGACGTTCGATCTGCTGCTGGGGGCGCTGCAAAGGGTGCTCGGCGCGGACGCTCCCTAGGGGCTGTTATGCGCTTTTTTGAGCGAGAGAACTTATTTTTTGCTCTCCAATTGACCCGCGATCCGTAGAGGATGGGCTTGCTCCGACCGTTTTTTCCTCGGGGTCCCCGCGCAATAGGGTTACGTGGGGTGATTCCCTTTCCCTCCGCTCGCACGGGTCTCATGTCTGTGATGGCGACAGCTTATGCCCCCTTCTTTTGGCTGCTGCGCTCGCCGGCGCGAAACTGCTCCCACCCGCGGACGCCCAGCGCCGCCGCGACCTCGTGCGTGTCGTGCGGACCACAGGCGAAGCAGTGCACGCCGTGAACGTGGTAATTCCAGCCCGCCGAGGGGTGCGTGTCGTCGTGGAAGGGGCAGCGGAAGTTCCGGCTGAAGCCGCGCTCGTCCGGCGCGGAGATCGCCCACACGCGCCGCGCTGCCGCCTCGACCTCCTCCACGCACCACTGCTCGTACAGATCGCTGTGTTCCACCGGGCGCGCGGGCAGCGGATCGGGGGTCAGCGGCTCGTCTTCGGGCAGCGCCAGCAGCGGCAGCCGTTCCAGGATCGGTTTTAGATTCGCCGCGCCGACCTGCACCAGCAGACGGCCAATGTCGCCTTTGCTGTCCGGCAGAAACGGCAGCGCGTGAATTCGCAGCCGGATCGGCAGATCGTCCAGCGCGTCGTGCAGCCGCCGCGCGAACAATGTCCCGGTCGGGTCGCAGTCCGGCGCGATGTGCAGCGTGCGCACGCCCAGCCGCGCCAGCTCGGTCACGAACCACGCAGGCACGCGCTTGGCCTCGCCATCGAACATGCACGTCGCGTTGTAAATCCCGCCTTCCCACAGCGCCCAGAGGTCCGCTTCGCCGCTGGCAAGCCACAGCACGCTTCGTGCCGCACGGATACGTTCCGCCAGCCTGCCGTCCAGGTCGTACAGCGTGACGCCGTCCGGTTTGCCCGGCAGCCAGCGGTACTTGGGGCGGGCCGTGCTGTCGAACGCCTTCCAACGCCGCGCTTCGAGGGCAGGGTGGACGGGGTACGTCCAGCCTTGCGCGCGCGGCAGCAGCGCGAAGTGCGCGATCGTCGCGGGGGATAAGCCGCGCGCCGCCAGCAGATCGGTCCACAGGGCGGTCACGCGCCGGGGGCGCGATGGACGCCGGGTATGGACCGTGCCGGGGCGGCGGAGGCGCATGGGGCTGCGGCGTACGGATCGAGATGCGCTCATGAGCAGCTTTTGAGACTCATCACCCTCCTTTGCGGACGATTTTTAGGCCTGAATGATAGCTCATTTGTTCTAAAAACGCGAATCGTCGCAAGCGGCGGGTCGCCCTAAAACGCGGATTCGACCGCTTTCCCACCGCCCGGTGGCACATGCCGGATTTGAGCTACAATCAAGGACGTGAAGCGTTTTTGTCCCGGCCTGCGCAGCCAGTTGTCCAGGCCCAGGGACCGCATTTTTGAAAGGGCTGCACGATGAAACTGCGTACAACGCCGGTCGTGATTCTGGGCGCGGCTGTCGCGCTGTGGGCCGGGCTGCGCATCAAGCCGCGCGCTGTGCCCGCTTTTGGCGAACCGACCCCGCCCCTGCGCTGGGTGGATATGCCCGACAACCTGCCTGCGCCGGTCGCACGGTTTTACGAGGTCATTGCGGGCGGGCGCGTGCCGGAGATTACCTCCGCTGTGATCGATGGCCGCGTGACGCTGCGGTTGGGCGGCATCCCGCTGCCGGGGCGTTTCCGCTTCATCCATCAGGCCGGGCAGGGCTACCGCCACGCGATCGAAGTCACCATGTTTGGTGCTCCGATCATGAAGGTCAACGAGTATTACCTCGACGGCAAGGCGCGCATGGAGCTGCCGTTTGGCACGGTCGCCAACGAGCCGAAGACCGATCTGGCTGCCAACCTGGGGCTGTGGGCGGAATCGATCTGGCTGCCTTCGCTCTACGTGACCGATCCGCGCGTGCGCTGGGAGGCGGTCGATGCGATGACTGCGCGGCTGGTCGTGCCGTTCGGCGCGGAAGAAGACGCGCTGACCGTCACGTTCGATCCGGCGACGGGTCTGCTGCGCCGCCTGGAAGGGCTGCGCTATCGCGGCGCGAAGGACGACAGCAAGATCCTTTGGCGCAACGAGATGGCCGCCTGGAAGCGCTGGCACGGCGTGCTGATTCCTTCGGTGGGCAACGTGACGTGGATGGACGAGGGCACGCCCTGGTTCGTGTTCTCGCTGGACGACGTGACCTATAACGCCGACGTGACGGACGCGATCCGCGCGGTGGGTATCTAGCGCATGGCGGCGAATACGGACAGTCTGATCCTGGCGGTCGACGGCGGGCAGAGTTCCACGCTCGCACTGCTGGCCGCGCCGGACGGGTCGATTCTGGGGTCGAGTTTGGGCGGTCCCGCCAACCACGTGCACGAGCCGGGCGGCATGGACCGCATGCGGCGCACGCTGCGGCAGGTATCCGAAGACGCCTTCGCGGCGGCGGGCCTGCCCTTTGGCCCCGTGCAGAGCGCGTGCTTCGGGCTGACGGGCGGTGTGGACGTGGCCGAAGGCGTCGTGCGCGAGTTTATGGCCGTGGACGCGCTGCGCGTCGTGCACGATTCCGTGACGGCGCTGGCCGGGGCGAGCATGGCGCAGCCCGGCGTGGTGGTGATCGCCGGGACGGGTGCGGTTGCTTACGGCGAAGACGGCCAGGGCGCCAGTGCCAAAACCGGCGGCTGGGGCTACATCATGGGCGACGAGGGCAGCGCCTACGATATCGGTATTCTGGCCCTGCGCGCGGCGACCTCCGCCGCCGACGGGCGTATGCCCCCAACGCCGTTGGGCACGCTGATCCCCGCCTATTTCGGGGTCGACTCGTTGGAAGCGGTGCACCGCCTGATTTATTCCGGCGCAGTGGAGCGCCCGCGGATCGCGGGGCTGGCGGCGGTCGTGTCGCGGTCGGCAGCGGAGGGTGACAAGATCGCCCGTGCGCTCCTGGTGCGGGCTGGCGCGGATCTGGCGACGGCGGTCATTGCGGTGCTGGCGCGGCTGGGACAGGTGCGCGCGGGCATGTCGATCTATCCGGTAGGCGGCGTGTTCCGCGCCGGACAGTGGATCATGGAGCCGTTCGAGCGCGCGCTGCATGGCGCGTCGCCTGCCAGTGTGGTGCGCGAACCGGCCTTTGCGCCCATCATCGGCGCGCTGCTGCTGGGCCTGCGTGACGCGGGCATCGAGCCGGACGACGCGGTGATCGAGCGCATCCGCGCGACGATGCCGCCCTCGGCGCGTTCGAAGGTGGGCGAAGACGACAGAACCCAGGAAACGGGGCAGGCATGAGCGAGTATACGGATCTGTTCGAGCGGCTGCGCGGCCAGTTGATCGTGTCGTGTCAGGCGCTTGACGACGAGCCGCTGCACGGCTCGATTCACATGGCGGCGATGGCGCGTGCGGCGCTGATGGGCGGCGCAGGCGGCATCCGCGCCAACGGCCCGGACGACATCGCCGCGATCAAACAGGCGGTTCCGCTGCCGGTCATCGGCATCTACAAACAGCACTTCCCCGGCATCGAGATCTACATCACCGCGACGTTCGATCTGGCGCGCGCCGTGGTCGAAGCCGGGGCGGATCTCGTCGCGCTGGACGCATCCGACCGCGCGCGGCCCGGCGGGATCACCCTGCCCGATCTAATCGCGCGCATTCACGGTGAACTTGGTGTGCCGGTCATGGCAGATACATCGTGCATGGAGGACGCGCGCTTCGCGCAGGCGGCAGGCGCGGACCTGATCGGCAGCACGCTGGCGGGCTACACCGCGCACGGTCGCCCCATGACGCCGGGGCCGGACCTGGATTACCTGCGCGCGCTGGTTGCGGAGATGGACCGCCCCGTCATCGCGGAGGGGCGCTACCACACCCCGGAAGACGCGGCGGCGGCGCTGCGCCTGGGCGCGCACGCGGTCGTCGTGGGCGGTGCGATCACGCGTCCCCAGGAGATCACGCGTCGCTTTATACAAGCGATTAGCGGTTAGCAGACAGCCGTTAACCTGAACGCAAAAAAACGCGGGAGCGACCTGTACACCATCGCTCCCGCGTTTTTGGTTTTTGCTCCTGGCTAACCGCTAATCGCTAGCGGCTGCTTCTTGCTCTTACGCCTTCAGCCGTTCGAAGTGCTGCTTGCGGAACTTGGCGACCTTCGGCGCGACGACCACCATGCAGTACCCCTGGTTCGGGTTGTTCTTGAAGTACTCCTGGTGATAGTCCTCGGCGGGATAAAACGCCTCGAACGGCACGACCTGCGTCACGATCGATCCGGGCCAGATGCCGGTCTGGTTCAGGTCCGCGATGGTCTGTTCCGCGACTGCCTTCTGTTCCGGCGAGTGATAAAAGATCGCGGAACGGTACTGCGGCCCGACGTCGTTGCCCTGGCGGTTGAGCGTCGTCGGATCGTGGATGGTAAAAAACACGTCGAGCAGGTCTTTGAACGAGATCACGTCGGGGTCAAACGTGACCTGCACCACCTCGGCGTGGCCGGTCGTGCCGGTGCAGACCTGCTGGTAGCTCGGCGTGTTGACGTGCCCGCCCGAATAGCCGGATACGACGTCCGTCACGCCCTTGAGATCGTCATAGACCGCTTCCAGGCACCAGAAACAGCCCCCGGCCAGCGTTGCGACTTCCGTTGCCATATCCAAATTCCTCATCGTTGATTGCTGGAGTGTGGACAGATTATAGGAAATTTGCCGCGCGTTGGCAGCAGATCCAGGCGAGATACAGCGCGTTACGCTCTGCTTGTCTCCCCTCTCCAATCAAATTGGAGAGGGGCCGGGGGTGAGGTGTCTCCCCCTAATCCGCGATGCCCTTCTGCGCGATGATGTGCGTCGGCGTGAGGCGTACCAGCAGCTCGCCCTCGACGCCGTTGCGCTTGCCGAACGCCTCGGCCTTCTCGTCGCCCACGTAGCGCCTCGCGATCTCGGTCGCCCAGCGGCGCATGTCCTCGGGCGGCAGCACCAGGACGCGCGCCATGCCCTCGACGGTCACGAAGTCATAAGGCAGGTGGTCGTCGTCCACACACAGCGCGACGTGGGGATTGTGCTCGATGTTGTGCCGCTTGACGGCGGTGTGCCACGTGGTGAAGACGATCTCCTCGCCGTCGAGCAGAAACCAGACCGGCACCACGTGCGGGCGGCCATCCTCGCGCACCGTGGCGATCTTGCCGGTGCGTGGCGTTTGCATGAAAACCACGTACTCGTCGTGCGACATTTTCCGCATGATTGCGCTCCTCAAAACTACGATCGGACGATCAGGCTTTCGCGCAGGCCGTGATCGTTGAGGTAATACACCCACGCGCCGATTGTGATCTCGCCCAGTTCGTTGTGCAGCGCGGTCGTCGTGAGCGGCACGCCCGCCGCCTGAAGCTGATCGAGGATCGCCAGCGTGTCGTCGCGGGTGCTGCTGAACGCCTGCGACAGCGCGGCCATCGTGTCCAGATCGTCGGGCCGGTAGCCGTCGTACTCGTCGCGGACCAGCGGCGCGCCCAGCGGAACGCGCAGGCGGCTCTGGCCCCAGCGTTCGATGCCGGTGATATGGCGCGCGCGTTCGAGGTTTGTGCCGGAATCGCTGCCCCTGGCGAAGCGCTCACTTACGATCGGTTGAGAGTTTTTCAGTACCTGCTTGAGTTCGGGATACGACAGTCCCTTCGCGCGGCGCTCGCTGCGCCGCCGAAGGATCCAGCCCAGGATGGTCATCGGGGATCGCTCCGGTGTGACTTGTAGATATGCGCAGCCCAGATTATCGCACAAACACGGCGCACCGGGCGGCCTCTGCCGCTAGAGCCTGCCATGCACTTTTCGAGCGAGAGAACTTATTTTTCGCTCTTCAATTGACCCGCGATTCGTAAGGGCGGGGCTTGCTCCGCCCGGCGCTTGCCTGCCCGCTATCCCCGCCAAACATGGGTTGCGTAGAGGTGTTTCCCCCTCCCGCCGCGTGTGTGGCGGAAGGGGACTATAAGATCATGCCAGCCGCTAAGCTTCGTCGGGCGGCTCCGGTTCGTCGAAGATGCGCCGGATCTCGTCTTCCCACACGTCGTCCAGCGGATCGAACGTCTTCTCGACGAATTCCTCGTTCAGCCGTTCGAAGTAGGCGTGCAGATCGAGTTCGGGCGAGGTCCGTTCCAGGTCCTCGATCTTCTCGTCCATCACGTCCAGCAGCCGCTGGCTTTTCTGTTCCAGGTCGGACAGGCTGAAGTTGGTTTTGAGCATGTGATTGATGCGCCGCACGATGCCCAGCCATGCCATGTAGTCGTTTTCGATGCGGATCGCGTTGCCGACCTGGCTGATGCCCGAAAAGTCGTAGGTGGGCACGAAGGCATACAGGCCCACGTATTCCATGCCCCGGTCGCCCGCGCGGCGGCAGATGAAGGAGCCGACGCTGGCCCCGCCCTGGTAGTTGCTCAGCTCGACCGCCAGCGCCTCGACTTCTTCTTTCAGCGCGGGCAGGCTGTAGTTCGCGGAGATCATGCGCTCTTTGGCGTAGGGCAGCTCGCCGTAAACGCCGCCCAGCCCGATGATGCGCGAGACGTGCAGCGATTCGGCGGTGTTGAGCAGCGCGCCGATGTAGCGCTCCACGTCCATGTGCGGCTCGTCGCCCAGGAAGATCAACACGCCGCGCCCGCCGCTCTCGACGTAGTGAAATTCGTTGTGCTGCGTTTGCAGCACGCGCGGATAGCCCTCGTCAAACTCCACGGTGGGCCGCACGAGGTCGTGCGTGCCGGGGATCTGGAACAGGTAGAAGCCGTCCGGGCGCATCGTCCCGATCTTGCGCGCTTTGCTCTGCTGAATGAGGTACTGGGGCAGCGCCGACGACACCGATCCGGCGTCGGCCCACTGCCGCCAGCCCACGATCATCACCATCTCGTCTGCTTCCGGGCGTTCGGAGAGTTCTACAGTGTCAGGCATTCAAACCAACCTCGTTACTCTGGCGACTCTGTATGCGCGATCCCTCACTTTGCGAAGGCGATCGCGTCCTCCGATACTACCCAATTCGCTACGCACCGCGCAACGCGATTCAGCGCTGCCCGGTGGTGAAGTCCAGGTCGAAATCGACCTCGAAGGTCCGGTCCCACGGCAGGCGTACGTTGCGCAGCGCCAGACCCTCGAAGTCGGGCAGATCGGCCAGTTTCGCGGCCAACTGCGCTTCGATGCGCGCCCTGGTCGCGTCGAGCAGATCCGGCGATGGCTCGCGCCGCTTGCTTTCTGCGTCCAACCAGTCGCGGATCTCATCGCGCACGACGCGCTGGTACGCCCAGTCCTCGATGAACCGGTGCGCCAGAAAACGCCGCTGCGCCGCCTGCTGATCGGGGCTGACCTCATATAGCGCCGCGCACGCCTGCGCGACGACTGTGCCGATCGTGTTCCCCGCCGTGTTCCACGCGCCGTACGCCGCCAGCCGGTCCAGCGGCACGCGGGCGCGCAGCCGCTCGATCAGGGCTGCGTCTGCGCCGTTGGCGTGCGCCACGTCCGCCACCGCAACACGCTGCCCCGCCTCGACCGCCGCCGCGATCTGGTTGATGGCTTCTTCGAGGTACAGCAGTCGCACCGCCTCCTCCTCAGGGGAATAGCTGCGCGGCCAGTCGGCGTCCGCCCCCAGTGGCGGATTGACGATCAGCAGCACGTCGGGATCGCCGTCCACGATCTGTGCGCCTGCCGCGCGGATCTGCCGCTCGACTGTGGTGCGGATCGGGCCGTCCTCGAACGCCGCGACGATCTGGTCGCCGCCCGGCACGATGTAGGCCGGTTGGAAGCGCGGAGTGCGGTCCGCTTGATGGTTGACCAGCCGCGCCACCAGCGCGCAGCCGACCTCGTCCGCGCCGGGGTACATCAGCAGGCCGTCGCCCAGGCCCAACTGTCCGGCGTAGGTGTGCAGGGCGCGTTTTTCTTGCGAGCTGAGGCCATACTCGCTGGTGTCGTCGGAGCTGAGCACCAGCAGGTCGAGCGTATCGTCGGCCAGCAGGTTTAGCGCGGCGAGGTTGATCTGGTGGTTGCGCCCGCGCCGGTCGAGGAAGTCGCGCACGTATTCGGCGGGGATGGCGGCGTGTTGCGCGTCCAGCTCCTCCCCGACCTGCTCGCCCCGCGCGGCGCGATCCATCATCTGCGACAGGCGGAACAGCGCCGATCCATACTCGGCCCAGTAGATCGGCTCCTCGGTCGCGTCGTTGTGGCGCGAGATGCGCGTGATCACGTTGAAGCCGTAGATCGTCAGCGCGGGATACGCGGTCCGCAGCGCGCGCAGCACGTTGAGCCGTTCCAGGATCGCCCCGGCGGATTCGTCCGTAATGCGCGACGCGATCAGCCCGCCGTAACCGAGCATCTCGACCGACACGATCAGCGCGTCGAGCGTGGGCGCGTGCGCCTCGATCCACTGCGCCAGCGCCTCGGGGATTGCCGGGGTGCGGTAGCGGCTGAGTGCTTCGGGCGGCGGCACGAGCACCTCCGCGCCCGCGATCTGCCCGATCAGAACCGGGTAGCGCGTGTTGACAGGCCGCTCGTCGAGCGGGATCAGGCCGATTCGCATTCGAATATCCTCCTTGCGGCGGTCCATCCGGCCAGGGCGCGCAGCCCTGCACCGGCCAGCAGCACCATGCTCAGGCTGAGGCCCGCGCGGGTGAGCACGCTGCCGATCAGCGGCCCGGTGAACAATGCCAGCGACAGCAGTTGCAAATAGGCGGTGGTGTAGCGCGTCGACTCTTCCAGCGGGACGTGATCAGAAAAGTAACCGAACTGGCCGATATCGCCCATCGTCCAGGCGCCGCCCAACAGCGCGGCGGCCAGCAGCGTAGGCAGCAGGCTCGGCGTCAGCGCGATGATCGCTACCCCGACCGCCGTCCCGCCCAGCGCCACTGCTAGCATCATCCGGCTGCCCATGCGTGGCACGACGCGCACCGTCAGCGCCGCGCCGATCGTGCCCGCCGCCAGCTCGAACACACCGTACACCGCGATGAACGCCTCGTCCGCGCCCAGCTCATCCACCAGCCGCAGCGGGATCAGCGGCAGCACCGAGTAGTACGCGACGTGCACGATCACCAGCAGCGCCGCGACGCGCAAAAAGCGCGGGTTGCGCCACAGCGAGCGCCCTGGCGCGGCGGCAGGCTTGGTAGGAACCGCGTACAGCGGCTGCGTGTGGTTGATGTGCCAGAAGCTGACCAGCGACGCGGCGAACGATGCTACGAACATGATCTGGTAGTTGATCGGGAACGCGACTTTTTCCAGCCACACGCCCAGCGCCAACCCGCCCACGCCAATAGTGATATTGAGGATCATCTGGCGGCGGCTGAGCAGCGACGTCATTTGGGCGGGCGTGACCGCTTCGCGCATCAGCGTCAGGGTGATGCTGTCCGCGATGCCGCGCGCCAGCGAGGGCAGCGTCACGGCGGCGATCAACCACGCGGGCTGCCACGCCAGCGGGAAAAACGGCGCGAACGCGGGCAGCAGAAACGACAGCCGCGACAGCAGCGAGGGGATCACCTGCGCCTCGGCGCTGCTGCGATAGCGGCCCCGCCACCACACGCCCAGCGTCGTCGCCACCAGCATCATGATGCCCGGCAGCGAGGTCATCCAGTTCAGGTCGCTGGCGGTCGCTCCGGCGCGGATCGCGTACACGGCCAGGAAGCGCGACGTGGAGGCGAGTCCAAACCAGGCCCGGTCCGCGACGAGGTGATAGATGTTGGCCCGGTCGGGCGTGCGAAGAACGGCAGCGCGGTGAATGGCGACGTCTCTCCTGAACGCGAGACACACTGTGCGAGACAAGACACACGCCGCACGATGCTCCGTGCGGCGCGAGAAATCAAATGTTGCCTGTAGCCAAGAACCAAAAACAACGGATTTTGTAGGGGCGGGTTTCTAACCCGCCCTGCTTTTTTACCTATCCGGTTGCCCCGTGATCCGTATGGGCGGGGGAAGGGGCCAGGGGATGGGGGGCAACCACCGCATAACACGATCCGGTCGCCCCAAACCCACCCTGTTTTCGGGCTGTTCTATGACCCCAACAGCCCCGCGTAGACGCCCGGCCGCGAATCCTCG